>DXEZ01000328.1 GCA_019114715.1 Candidatus Sphingobacterium stercoripullorum
TGAGATCTTTGGCGGAGAGCCAGGTGAAGTGCTAATGGTATCATTTGGACAAAAGTGGCAATCTACAGCTACACTAGCCTTAAATCAACAGTTGTTTAACCAAACTGTATTCACAGGCTTAAAAGCTGCAAAGTCTACTCGTGAGTTTTATCAAATCAATCAAACATTAACTGAGGAGCAGTTAATTGAAAAGGTAGCTAATGGCTATTACGACGTTTACACTACGCGTTTGCAACTAGCTACTTTGGATAATAACTTGAATAATACTACTAAAACACAAGGTGTCATATCAGGATTGGTGGAAAATGGCCTAGCTAAACAAATTGATCTAGACCGTATTGTCGTAGCCATTAAAAATTTACAAGCACAAAGGCAGCAGCTCATTAGTGCTTTAGACTTGAAAGAGAATGCGCTTAAATTTATTATAGGAATGAATATCGAAACGGAGATTGAACTTCCGGAAGAGTCCTTTGATATTAAGCTCGCTCAATACAGTGATACATCTAATATTAATAGACGGACCGAAATCCAACTTTTAGAAAAACAATCTGAAATGCTAGAGCTCAATAAAAAAGCGAAATTATCAGAGTACTACCCTTCATTAGCCTTAACAGCTAACTACGGTTATTTAGGCTTTGGGAATAGCTTTCCAATATTTTCTAAAGATAAAGGCGTTCAATGGTCCAATTTCTCTGGTATTGGTTTGAGTCTATCGGTGCCAATCTTTAATGGTGGAGCAACTAAGGCCCGAGTACAACAAGCAGAAATAGACATTCAGAAAGCTCGCTTCGAGTTAGAAGACACTAAACTTGCACTAAGCTTAGCCAACGAGAATGCAAAAACGCAAATAAAAAATACACTAATAACCATTAACTCCAATAGGGAGAACGTGGACTTAGCAAAAAAGGTTTTAGAAGATACTGAAAATAATTACAAAAACGGTCTTGCAACCTTAACAGACCTTTTGGATGCAGAAACTGCATATGCAGATGCTCAAAATAACTTAAATACATCGTTATTAGATTACAAGATTGCTGAAATTCAATTGATTAAAGCAAATGGGGAGCTAAAATCCTTAGTAGAAGAATAGACCAAATAAAATTGACAACACACTTTAGCTAATATAAAAAATGAGAAAAACAATTATTACGGTTGTCCTGTTAGTGCTAGCTATAGCAGGAACCATTTATGTACTGAATAAGAACAAGGCTAAAAATGAAGAGGAAACCGCCATTGTAGCCCAAGAAAACCCAGCAGTAGCTGTACGGATAGACACTGCAAAAATAAGTGAATTAGACTCTAGGTACGTAGTGAATGGTACTTTCTTGCCTGCTCATGAGTTGCAAATTTCTGCAGAGACAATGGGTAGAGTGACCCGGGTTCTGGTTGAAGAAGGTGCAATGGTAAGGGCCGGACAAACACTAGCCGTAATCCAAGGTGATAAGTTGAATGTAAGTGTATCATCTGCTCAAGCAGCTTACCATACTGCGCAATCGGATCTAGAAAGATTTGAAAGTGCATTGAAAACTGGAGGCGTAACCCAGCAACAAGTTGAACAAGTTCGTTTACAATACGAAAATGCGAAAAACAATTTAGAAAGTGCACGCTTGAATGCGGCAGATGTATCCATTAAATCTTCTATAAACGGTATAGTAAATAAGAAGTTGATTGAACTGGGTTCATACGTTAACATGGGTACACCTGCATTTGAAGTTGTGGATGTCTCTTACCTCAAATTAAGGGTAAATGTAGATGAAAAAAATGTACCTTTTTTAAATGTTGGACAAAAAGTTAAAATTCATGTAAGTGTATACTCTGACCAAGATTTTGAGGGAGAGATCGTTTTCATCGCACCTAAAGCAGATCAAAGTTTAAACTTCCCGGTTGATATAAAGATTGCAAACAACACAGAGAAATCTCTAAGAGCAGGAATGTACGGAACAGCCATATTTGGGGAAAGTGAACAAGTAAATACGCTGATTATTCCTCGTGATGCATTTGTTGGTAGTGTCAGTGCTGGGGAAGTATTTGTATACAATGAAGGGGTGGCAAAACTTAAAAATGTTTCCGCTGGTAGAACTTTTGGCGACATGGTAGAAGTGACTAGAGGATTAGAAGAAGGAGAGGTTGTAATTACCTCAGGACAGATAAACCTATTGGATGGTAAGGCTGTTGAAATCATAAAATAATTTTGAAAAACAAGGATAGGAAATGAAAATAGCAGAAATATCCATTCGTCGTCCGAGTTTGGTATTAGTGATGTTTATCATTATTACCTTAGGCGGGATTCTAAGCTACTCAATGCTGAGTTACGAGTTAATACCAAAATTTGAGGTTAACGTACTGAGCGTTCAAACGATATATCCTGGAGCTTCGCCTTCAGAAGTTGAAAATACCGTTACGAAAAAAATTGAGGATGCTGTTTCTTCACTGGAGAACATAAAAAAGCTGGAGGCCAAGTCATTTGAGAGTTTATCACTAGTGATTATTCACTTGAATGATAAAGCAGATGCCGATTACGCCTTGAATGATGCGCAGCGGAAAGTCAATGCCATACTGAATGATCTCCCTGATGATGTTGAAAATCCAGCATTATTAAAGTTCTCATTAGATGACTTACCGATTATGACCTTAAGTGTTACATCGGATTTATCAGAAAGAGAGTTATATGATTTATTAGATAAGCAGATTGAACCTATTTTCTCAAGGGTCGATGGTGTTGCACAAATAAACCTAGTAGGTGGACAGGAAAGAGAAATTCAAATCAATATCGACCCTGAAAAACTTGAAGGTTACGGTTTATCGCTTTCCACAGTACAACAGGTTATAATGGCCTCGAACATGGACTTCCCGACTGGTAACGTTAAAACTCGAGATAGCCAAACACTGATACGACTTGCAGGAAAGCTAACCGACATGCAGGCAATCAGAAACTTGCCACTTACTACTCCTACAGGTACTAAAATCCGATTAGCAGATATCGCTGAGGTACGTGATTCGGAAAAAGAAGTTGAGAAAGTATCTAGGTTAGACCAAAAAAGCACCATCTTTTTACAAGTATTAAAACAAACTGATGCTAACGCGGTAGCTGTTTCTGAAAACATTCAAAATCAAATTGAAAGTGTAGAGAAGTCTTTTGAACAAACAGGTGTTAAAATATTTATAGCAAACGATACTACAGAGTTTACCTTAAAAGCAGCTAACAACGTAATATTTGACTTGGGTCTAGCGGTTGTTCTAGTTGGTTTTATCATGCTTTTCTTCTTACACAGTTTAAGAAATGCGGGTATTGTAATGGTGGCTATTCCACTTTCTTTAATCGGTACTTTTATAGGCCTAGAGCTTTTAGGTTATACTTTAAACCTAATGACTCTACTAGGTTTATCTTTAGTAGTGGGTATTTTAGTGGATGACGCTATTGTTGTTATCGAAAATATCCACCGCCATATGGAGATGGGGAAAAACAAAGTGAGAGCAGCATACGATGGGGCAGCGGAAATTGGATTTACAGTAACAGCCATTACCCTAGTAATTGTGGTGGTGTTCTTCCCAATTTCCTTAGCCAGTGGACTTGCAGCTAATATTTTAAAGCAATTCTGTGTGACGGTTATATTCGCAACTTTGTTATCTCTTTTAATTTCCTTTACACTAGTACCGTGGTTATCGTCTAGATATGGAAAATTAGAGGTGCTTAGTAACGATAATTTTGTAGGTAGATTTGTAAATGGATTTGAGGCAGGACTGAAAAAGTTTACTCACTCTGTAGTAGATCTACTGAAGTGGTGTTTGAAGTCTCGAGGAACCAAAGTGGCAACACTTTTAGCAGCATTGGTATTGTTTATCGGTTCTTTTGCTTTAGTAGGATTAGGATATATTGGTGGAGAATTTATGCCAAGTTCGGATAGAGGAGAGTTCTTAGTCCAGCTTGAACTAGAAAAAGATGCTTCCATTGAGAGAACGAACTTTATAACTCAAAAGACCGAACAGTACTTATCGAATATTCCAGATGTCGAAAGGCTAATTACAACAGTTGGTCAGTCAAGTGATGGAGTTGGTTCTACATCAGGTACTAAGTACAAAGCAGAAGTTCACGTAATTTTGAAAGATGATAGAGAAACTAAAGAGAGTACTGATGTTTTTGCAGCAAAATTAAAAAGAGAGCTTGAAATGGAGCTAGTAGATGCGAAAATCAACACGGTTCCCATGGGAATGATGGGAGCAGAGCAAGCACCATTGAAGTTAACTATTATGGGTACTGAGCTAGACGATGCATTAGAGTTTGCAAATGAAGCAGCAGAACAGCTTAGACAAATCCCAGGCTCTGTAGGGGTGGAGTTAACTACCGAGGATGGAACACCTGAAATTAGTGTAGAGGTTGATAGAGATAAAATGAATCAACTAGGTGTTGATCTTGCTACGGTAGGGATGACCATGCAGACAGCCTTTGCAGGTAATACAGACGCTAAATTTCGTTCAGGAGAATACGAGTATGACATTAATATTCGCTTCGGTGAATTCAATAGATCTGGAATTGAAGATGTTCGAAACCTACAAGTAACTAATGCTCTAGGTGAAAGAATATATCTTTCTCAATTTGCCGATGTGCATTACAGTTCAGGTCCTAGCTTACTTGAAAGACGCGATAAGACTCCTGCAGTTTCTGTACAAGCAAGGGTAGTTGGTAAGCCACTAGGAACCATTGCAGCAGAATGGGAAGAACAGTTTAGTCAAATAGACACAAAACCGGGTGTATCCTATGTATGGGATGGAGATATGGAAAACCAAGAAGAAGGTTTTGGAACCTTAGGTGTGGCTTTATTAGCTTCCATTATCCTAGTTTACCTGGTGATGGTAGCATTATACGATAGCTTTGTCACTCCCTTTGTAGTAATATTCTCTGTACCGCTATCTTTTATCGGTGCACTACTTCTAATGGCTCTGACGAACACTTCTCTGAATATCTTTACGATTCTAGGGATTATTATGCTAATCGGTTTAGTTTGTAAGAACGCCATTTTATTGGTTGACTTTGCAAACCATAGAAAAGATAACGGAGATAGTACAAACGATGCGTTAGTTTCAGCTACACACGCTCGTTTACGTCCGATTCTAATGACTACAATAGCCATGGTAGCGGGTATGATACCTATTGCTATTGCAACAGGAGAGGGTGCTGACGTAAACAGAGGGCTAGCAATTGTAATTATTGGTGGATTGGTTTCCTCCTTGTTCCTGACCTTAGTAGTTGTTCCGGTTGTATACGCAATTTTTGACTCTATCCAAAGAAGGTTTGGTAAGGGTGAAAAACTGGACTACGACAAAGCGATGGAAGAGGAGTTTGAAATGAACCCAGACTACGTAAATGAATACGAGGCGGACCACGCTTAATCCAAATTTTAAAACAAAATAGAATACAATGCCACTTTATTAATTTAAGGTGGCATTTTATATAAAGAAGGGATTCATGCTTTATAGTTTGGAATGGATAAAAGCCTGTGTAAGTTTTTACTGTTAGAAATACGGCTAGCATAGGCAACCTAAATTTAAATTTGTAATTTCAAATATCCTAGGGATTTCGTTTATTTGAAAATAATCGATTATATATGGGAAAGCTTGAAGAACTAAAAAGCCATTTAAAAAGAGGAAAGATTTACCGTAGAACTGAGTTGATGGAGTGGTCCAAGTCGGTAGATAGACATATCCATTCCTTACTAAATGATGGTACCCTTAAAAAAGCTCTACCATGGAATGTATTATTACCCTAAGAATACCACTTTTGGTAAAACCCCGCCAGCCGAAGATGCTTTGATTCGTAGCTTTTTAAAAGGCGACCGATTCTTGTTGACTTCTCCAAACTTATACAATAGTTTAGGAGTAGGTACATCACAGCTATATAACTTAAAAACATTGTATAACCACAAACGACATGGTGTGTTTATTTTTGGTAGCCAGAAATTTGATTTTTTAAAAATAATCATTTTCCAAATAAACTCTCACCCGAATTTCTTTTGGTTGATTTGATTAATAACCTTGATTGTATTGCAGAGGATAAGCACAAAGTTTTTAAAAACGTATTAAAAACAGCACTGACAATGGACTTTGAAAAATTAAAACCTGTGTTGAACAATATGCTACAAGCAAAACCAAGAAGGTATTAGCACCAGTCGTTTCCGACATCAATTTTCTGGATCGTAACAAAATCAAACAAGCCCGCTAATTATCTCCACTAGAATCTATAATTATGGACATACATTTAATTTATCGAAAGCAAAACAGAAATACAGGTTGAGTTTATTGAAAAGGCATTACACACCAAGGCACTTGATGAACAAAGAGTTACGGTTTCTTACTACGCTGCACAATTACGCAAAAACCTGGTGATTTTAGGATGATACAATTTATTAAATGTCGATAAAAGCATGATCCGAATTTACGAGTATCAACTGGGGTTCTTCCTTTAGATTTGTGGATTCAATATTTTCTATAAGCGTTTTAAAAGCATGGAAGGAGGCTTTATCAAGCATACGTGTCCAAAAAAACAGGATGACATCCCCATTAACATTTAAATCTATATTAAGTTCTCTAGAAACATCTTCTAAGGGCATATTCATGCTTTCAATGGGTACTGCTGAAATAGGAAAGTACTTGTTGAACCTACCCTTGTAGTTCCAGTCTAGTTGTCCAAAGATATTTCCTTTTGCAAAGCAATTGGCTTGAAAAGATTGTAACTCTCCATCTTTAAAATAAAGCATTTGTATGGGCTGACGCAGATTTTTAGATTGCCCTGTGTCTATATTAGAGTAATTTATGAATGACTCTTTTGATACGAAAAATGAGCTTAAAGCGCCTGAATATTGACCCACTAGTTTTTCTAATGAAGATTGATATTTCTCTTGGTCAAAAGCCTCTATTCTTTCTATTCCAAAAAGAAAGCTCATAACGGGTGTGCAAGACTGAAGGAAGGAAACTAAAGCAACTAAAAATATAAGTCGCCATGTGTTTTTCTTGACCCATAATGGTAGATTCGCCCCTTGTAAGTAATTCTTTCCCATAATCTAAGAGTATAATCCGGATTCGCTGCTATGCTTGTAAACCTGAAAGCATAAACCAACCTCCAGATTTATCTTCTGGTTAGCTTATATATGCCTAAATTTTGATATTCACATGGACGAATTAATAAGTTAGCTTTGTTAAATACTCGTGAATCATTAGCTGCGACCTGCATTCAGGATTATCGTTTCTAACAAATTCATTGCTTAATTCATTGTCCAATATTCGAGCTTTAACATTGTCCTGAAGCTGAATGTTGAGCATATCTATCAATTGCTTTTTTATGGCCAAAGCCGTTATTTCTACTGCCGCTTCAACTCGGTGGTCGATATTTCTTGTCATCCAATCGGCGGATGAAATAAAAACCTTTTCCTCACCCGAATGATGGAAATACATGACTCGAGCATGCTCCAGGAATTCGTCAACAATACTTATTGCTCTGATAGGTGTTTTAAAATTACTTTGATTTAACGCGCAGTATATACCTCGTACAATCATGTGTATTTCAACTCCTGCTTCAGCAGCCAAATAGAGTTTTTTAATTATTTTGTTGTCACTTAAGGAGTTAATCTTGACGATGATCTTGGCTGTTTTGCCTTTTTTTGCCGCATGGATTTCATGGTCAATGAGCTTATTGATGCTTTTTCGCATGTCAGTAGGGCTGACGATCAAATTCTTTAGCCCAGCTAAACTTTCCTCAAGAGGTGTTTCAGGTGAATTTAAAGCATTAAAAACCCGCCTGATATCTTCCATGATGTCTTGGTCGGCCGTTAAAAGGCAATAATCCCCATAAAGTGCTGCTGTTTTTTCATTGATATTCCCGGTACTAATAAAACCATAGCTGATGTTTTCGTTTGTCTCTGAATTGAATTTTGTAATTCTACACAGCTTAGCATGTATTTTTTTATTGGGTATACCTACTAAAACCTCTATGCCCTCAGTTTCGAGTACTTCCTTCCAGTACAGGTTATTCTCTTCGTCAAATCGAGCCCTAAGCTCTAACATTGCCGTGACTTGCTTCCCGTTACGTGCTGCATTGATTAATGCGTTAGCGACCTTAGAATTGCTCGCTAAGCGGTATGCAGTTACTTGGATGCTTTGAACAGCGGGATCCATAGCTGCTTCACGAAGCAGGTCAATTACTGGCCTAAAAGTGTGATAAGGGAGCGATAGTAAAACATCTTCTTTTAATACAATATCTGTTACTCGGGGGCTGCTAAGTAACCTAGGGTGTTTAAAGGGCTTTCGAATTTTCGGAATATTGTAAGACTTGAAAAGATTAGGGAAATCCATAAAGTGCTTGAAGTTATGGATACTCGCCCCAGGGATAATACTATCTCTTTTAGTGAGGTTTAATTTATTAATAATAAACTCTTGAAGTTTCGGATGCAAATTTTTGTCAAATACAAACCGAGTAGCTTTTCCTTTTCGCCTGCTTTTTACTCCTTGGGCTATTTTCTGAGCTAAGGTCGTGTTGATGTCGTTATCAATATCAAACTCGGCATCTTTTGTGATTTTAAAAGCGTTGGCATAAACATTATAAAACCCAAAGTATGAAAATATAATAGGAAGATTGAACTTGATTATCTCCTCGAGCAAAATAACGTGTTTCTCGCCCTTGGGTGAAGGAAGGATTACAAACCGGCCATTTTGTTTGGTAGGCACCTCGATTGCGGCTAGCTGAATATCTTCAGGGTCTAGACTCTTTTGTAAAACTATGCCTAAATAGAGACTTTTATCCCGAATATAAGGCATTGGTCGCTCTTCATTTAATAACAAAGGGATGATGTTTGCCTCTACTTCTTCATTGTAATACTTTCTTACAAACTTCTTTTGCTTAATAAAAAGATCGTCAGCGGTTTTGATATAAACTCGCTCTTTAGCCATTTCATTTTGCAATTCTTTCCAAATGTTATCAAATTCTGCTCGCTGCTCTAATACTATATCATTGATCTCCTCTAGAATAACATGTGGATCCTCAAAAAAAGTTGCTTTATGATCGATGTCTTTTATACGCATGGCCCTTTTTAACCCCGCCACACGAACACGGAAGAATTCGTCCATATTATTAGAAAATATTCCCAAATATTTGATGCGCCAAAGAAGAGGGACTTCTTTATTTTGTGCTTCTTGTAGCACTCTTTTATTAAATGCCAACCAGCTTACATCTCTGGGAATAAATTTTCTATTCATATAGTACAACTTTTAAATTTTGGTTTGTTTGTTTAAAATTTCTATTTCTAGATTTTATTATTTTAAAACCCTTCACTTCGCTTAATAATTCTAATTGCCTTGTATTGATCGCTATCGTAATATGGTGGTTGAGAACTTAACTCCATGGGATATTTTGAGCTATGATCAAAAAAGTATACTGTCGTTTTACCTTCTTTATCTTTGGCTAGCATATCCGCGCAACCGTCGTAATCAGCATTGGTTGTTTGCTCAACACTGATAGCATAAATATCTTCTTTATTACCGTCTCCTGTTTGCCCTTCAATAAATGCTGCTATGTGAAAGCCACCCTCTAACTTATCAATGGAGGTGTCGTTATTTGTTCTGTAGATAAGAAACAGTAGTAATAAAACTAAGGGGATGGCCGAGAACCAAACCCCTTTTTTACTTTTTTTATTCTTCATTATAGCTGTATTGTTATCCCTAGTAATTTATAAAACTCTTGTAAAATAGCTTGATGACCAGGCCAAGCAGGGGAAGTAACTAAGTTACCGTCAACAATAGCCTGATCCGCTGGGATGTTTTTCCATGTACCACCTGCAATTTCTATATCCGGTCCCACCGCCACGTATGCTGTTAGCGTTCTACCTTTTAATACTCCTGCAGCTGTTAACACCTGTATACCGTGACATATTGCAGCTACCGGTTTATCCTTTTCAAAAAAGTGTTTTGTAATTTCTAACACCCTTTTATTCAGGCGTATGTATTCTGCAGATCTTCCCCCTGCGATATATAAACCGTCGTATTCATCGGGATTGACCGTATCAAAGTCCTTGTTGATAGCAAAGTTGTGTCCACGCAATTCTTTGTAAGTTTGATCCCCCGTAAAATCATGAACTGCTGTAGGTACTACATCTCCTTTTTTTCTTTCAGGGGCAATGGCATGAACTTCTATACCAATAGATCCCATAGCTTGAAACGGAACCATAGCTTCGTAATCTTCCACATAATCTCCAACGAGTAATAATATTTTCTTAGCCATAATCTTATTATTTTATATTTAACATTTCGTTTAATTCTCGCATTTTCTTTTTGCTCTTTCTAATTGCACTTTCAAGCTGGCTGCGTAAAAGGGGTGTTGTTATTCCTTTTCCGGCTTGAAAGTTTTGTGAAAACTGGGGTAAACTAAAAGTTGAAATAACGTTAGCACCTTCAATTTTCATTCGTTCTTGGGCAATCTCCATTACTTTTGCACCACCCCGAATACCGTTGCTGGTAGACAGTAGAAACATGTTTTTCCCCGCATAAATTTTCCCAGGCTTAATTCTTGAAGACCAATCGGCCACGTTCTTATAGGCCGCAGAATAATTACCATTGTGTTCGGCAAATGATATAATGGTAAGATCTGCCCAGTCGAGTTGCTCTCTAAAACGATAGGCTTTCTCTGGTATACCTTCTTTTATTTCTCTATCAGCAGAGTATAATGGCATTTCAAAATCATGCAAATCTAAAATAACCACTTCATCATCTATTCCTTTATAGTATTTACAAACATTGCTTACCAGCTGTTTGTTTATTGAATTGCTACTATTGCTAGCAGCAAAGGCAAAGATCTTCATAAAATTCAATATTGTTTCTCTCTTAAATGTACGATTTTTTTATCTTTATCAAACATTTATGCTAGAATAAAATTATGTATTTTAAGAATTTTACACTCATTATCCTTTGTTTGCTGCTTGGTGGGAATATATCTTACTCTCAGAATGGGTATGTAAAAAAGTGGAGTAGTCCTCTAGACAGCAATGCGGTACGAGGGAGACTTAGTGAGTTCTCTGAGAGTAATTTCCATAGGCTACCAGAAGCCATGAAGGACTCGCTGAGAGAACCTGTGTGGAATTTAAGCAAACACAGCGCTGGTTTATACATCGATTTTAAGAGTGCCGCTGAATCCATCTCAGTTAGATATGGCGTTTCGGGTTCATTAAACATGCCCCATATGCCAACAACTGGTGTTAGTGGACTCGATCTCTATGCTTTTGATACAGACAGAAAAGAGTGGAACTGGGCACATGGAAGCTATCATTTTTCCGATACGATTACCTATAACTTTTCCGACTTAAGCGCAAAAGGGGAGAATTTAAATTACCGGTTATACTTACCGCTTTATAATGAAGTAACCTGGCTGGAAATTGCAACTAGCGATGGGGTAGAGGTTCACTATATCACTCCTAAGCCGACGAATAAGGCCATTTTAGTTTATGGAACTTCCATTGCTCAAGGGGCATGTGCAAGCCGTCCGGGATTAGCATGGACAAATATTTTAGGACGATTAACCAATAGCCCGGTTATTAATTTAGGGTTTTCAGGGAATGGTAGGCTAGAACCTGTTTTAATTGAAAGAATACTAAATCAGGACGCCCTGGCCATTGTCTTAGACTGCTTGCCCAACTTAGGGGTAAGTAAAAATCTTCCCGCCGATAAGCTGAAAGAATTAATAATAAACGCAGTGAAACAAATTCGTGCAGCGAACTCTCAAGTACCTATTATTTTTACCGAGCACAGTGCTGGATTTAACCCTCAGGTACTCAATAGAAATAGCCATAAAGTAGCGGAAGAGACTACTTTAATTGCTAGAGAAGCCATTAAAGAATTAATGAATGCTGGTGTAGAGCATATTTATACCCTTAAAAATAGTGCAATTGATTTGTCAATAAATTCGACTGTTGATTATGTTCATCCCAATGATTTAGGGATGGAGAAAATAGCAGAGGCTTACCACGAGCTTATTAAAAGCAGGCATATATTATAAACTTCACTTTGTTTCTTGGTAGTCTTCTGATTTAGGGATTTTATCGAAGTAGGATGTCCATTCTTCCGGTAGGGTGGTCAACTTTCGTTTCTTTAAATCCATCCATGCCCCATCTACAGTTACCACTGCAGCTAACACCTCATTCTCCTTCCATATCGAGTGTCTGAAAGAGAAGCGTGAGTTTGAATGGTTATATCTGGTAATCTCTATTTGGACGTTTATAAGTTCATTCAATCTAACCTCTCTCAAATAGACTAGTTCCTCACGAAATAAAATGGGACCAACCTTTAAGTTTTCTAATTCTTGCATAGACAAGCCTACATCAGTAAGCATGTTTATTCGTGCTTGAGCACATAAATCTGCATATGAAGAGTGTCTAAGGTGGTTATTTGCATCCATTTGAGACCATAGAACCTGGCCACTGTAGTATATGTGTTTCATGAATTTTTTAGCTTGGATTTAAACAAAAGTAGTATCCCTGAATACTCTCAAGGATACTAGAAAATCTTTGTTATAACATACCTCCACAAACCGAAATTACCTGTCCTGAGATATAACTGGATAAATCAGATGCTAAGAATAAGCAAGTGTTAGCAACGTCTTCCGTTTCACCTGCGCGTTTTAATGGGATAGATGCTTCCCAACCTTCAACCACTTTAGGATCCAGAATTTCAGTCATTTCTGTTTTAATAAAACCCGGTGCAACAACATTCGCACGGATGTTTCTAGAGCCTAGCTCTTTTGCAATTGATTTTGTGAAACCAATGATACCCGATTTACTTGCTGCGTAATTGGATTGCCCTGCATTACCTTGCACACCAACAACAGAACTCATATTAATGAATACACCTTTTCTATTGCGCATCATTGTACGGCTCGCTGCTTTGGTGATGTTGAATATAGACTTCAAGTTAACGTTTATTACATCATCCCACTGTTCCTCAGACATACGCATCAACAGGCCATCTTTTGTAATCCCAGCATTGTTAACCACAATATCTAAGGTTCCAAAATCTTTTACTATTTCATCGATTAATTCATGCGCTTGATTGAAATCAGACGCATCAGAACGGTATCCTTTGGCTTTTACATTGAATGCTTGCAACTCGGATTCTAATTGCTGACCCCTCTCTACTGAAGAAAGGTAAGTGAAAGCTACCTGTGCTCCATGGCTTGCAAAAACTTCAGCTATTTTCCTTCCAATTCCTTTGGATGCGCCTGTAATTAAGGCTGTTTTTCCTTCTAATAATTTCATAAACTAAATTTTTCCTGAATCTTCAGTGACAAAATCACTAAAATAGTTATTTAAAACTGTAATACTAAACAAATGATTAAACTCGCTGATTTGAACTTGACAGCTCATCCATTTTGTAACTGTACGTTGAATTGGACTTAGAATGATTACTTTTTTCAAAAGTGAAGTCCATCCGTCCAAGGTAAACGCCTCCAAAACCAGTCTGATTGATATAAATAGGTTTACCCTCCATATTCTTTTCGATTACTGGCTCCTCTAAAAATGTGTGTGTATGTCCACCAATTATCAAGTCAATATTTTTTGAATTCCTAGCTAATACAAAATCGGAAATTCTATCGTCCTTGTACTTAAAGCCCAAATGTGAAAGGCAAATGATAAAATCACACTTTTCTTTCTTTTTTAGGCTATACGATATGTTATTAGCTGTTTCTATGGGATCCAAATATTTCATTCCCTGGATGTTCTTGGGGTCTACTAACCCTTTAATGTCAATGCCTAAGCCAAAGACGCCCACTTTTACTTTACCTTTTTTAAATATTTTATAAGGTATAGTTTTACCCTCGAGGATGGTATTTGAGAAGTCATAATTGCTTACAATAATAGGGAAGTTAGCCAGTGGAGCAATTTTCGAAAGACCATCTAGTCCATTATCAAATTCATGATTCCCTAAAGTCACCGCGTCGTATTTTAACTTATTCATGAGCTTCAACTCCAGCTCACCTCCAAATAAATTAAAGTAGGGGGTTCCTTGCAGGAAATCTCCAGCATCAAATAAGAGAACATGATCTTGCTCTTCTCTTATCTGATTGATTAAAGTACTGCGCCTGGCGACACCACCTAGCCCTTGAAAAGGGCCTCCATCCATCGGGAAGGGATCAATTCTGCTGTGTACATCGTTCGTATGTAAAACGGTAAGTTTAAGGGTGTTTTTTGAGCCAGTTTTACTAAAAGAGCGACTATTTGGTAGAAGCAATCCTGCTCCCATCACACTTGCAGTTTGTATAAACCGTCTTCTATTTAAAGATTTGGATTCTTTCATGATTACCGACTTTAATAGTTTGGTTTCTTTCTGTTTGCTCTTTTAAATATGAAATCAACATATCTCGTAATTTAACAGGATAATCTACTCGCGACAAGGGTTCATTCATAGTAGGCACCTGATCTCCTCCATTGGCTATATAGTCATAAGTTGCCATTTTATACGTCTTACCAGCGTCTATTTTATTTCCACCAATAATAATTTTTTCAACCTTAGTAGGAGTTCCCTGGATTTCCAGTCCGGCTACAGGCTGTCCATTTGCTTGAAGAATATATAAGGCCAATTCCTCCACTTGCTGGGCAGATAAGGTTAGTATTGTAATTGTATTTTCAAAAGGCATCAACTCATAAATATGTCCAAGAGTGATAGGTCCTTTAGGAAGACCTATACGAACACCTCCCTTTGTGCCGAATGAAAAAACTACGTCCGAGTCCAATTTACGACTTTGATCCAATAAAGCATCACCAAAAAGCATTCCTACTAAATTATCCTTCCAATCAAAAGATTTTGTTATGTCTTGTTCAGAAATAGCAATGACATCGTTCATTAAACTGTCGTATGTTAATTTGTAAGAACGCGTAAATGCTTCGATTGTAGGATCCGATGACACGGTTGAATCAACTAGGAAGTTGGTATGATAGGGAGTGCTTACTAAAAGACTAGGCGATTTACATGCCGTAATTAGTCCAACTAAAAGAAGGAAGAATCCTGTTTTAAAATACTGTGCCATTCTTACTTAATATTTATTTTTTCAAAATAGCCGTAAGTTTAAACTAAATAATGGTTTAGATCATTATTATATTGTTAAATCCGATGGGTGCGAATAGCATTAGCTATTGTAGAGGCCTTTACAATAAAAATTAATAAAAGCAACGGGGATATCCCATTGCTTTTATTAATTCATCTATTCATTTATCACTCCCATGTGACTGAACTTGTCAATTCTCTTATTTACAAGCTCTTTGGGGGATAGTTTCTTGAGTATAGCTAAATCTTCAATGATTTTATTTTTTACTACCTCACCGGTCCGTTCAGGATCTTGATGAGCGCCACCGATCGGTTCTTCAATAATGCCGTCAATTAGTTTATTCTTTAGCATATCTTCCGCTGTAAGCTTTAAAGCGTCAGCAGCCTTTTCTTTGTGATCCCAACTTCTCCATAAGATAGAGGAACAAGATTCCGGGGATATAACAGAATACCAAGTGTTTTGCAACATATATACACGGTCTCCTACGCCTATTCCTAATGCACCTCCGGATGCTCCCTCACCTATAACAATACAAAGTATTGGTACCTTTAGCACAGACATTTCTCTAAGGTTCAGTGCTATGGCTTCACCTTGCCCGCGCTCTTCAGCTTCGAGCCCTGGGTAAGCACCCATGGTATCTATTAAAGTAACAACTGGTTTGCCGAACTTTTCCGCAAGCTTCATCAGCCTTAATGCTTTTCTATAGCCTTCAGGATTCGCCATTCCAAAGTTTCTATATTGTCTTTCTTTGGTGTTTTTACCCTTTTGATGGCCTATAACCATTACAGTTTGACCAGCAATTTTTGCAAAGCCACCAATTATAGCTTTATCATCACGAATATTTCTATCTCCGTGTAGTTCTATGAAATCTTCCGTTATCAGATTGATGTAATCCAGAGTTTGGGGTCTTTCTGGATGCCTAGACATTTGTACTTTTTGCCACCCTGTTAGATTGCTGTAGATTTCCTGTTTGGTTATCTCAAGCTTTTCTTCCAACTCTTTTACCGTGGCGCTCATGTCTACTTTTGTTTTTTCCGATACTTGATGTACCTTCTCGATTTGTGCTTGTAAATCAGCTATCGGTTTCTCAAAATCAAATGTTGTGACCATAATAGTGCTTAAATACGATTCAAGGAGCTAAGTTAAACTATTTTTACCTCAATCAGTAAAAAAATCTAAAAGCCTTATCTTATTCGTTGAATTTTCTATTTGTTTTTAACTATGTAAACCTAATTAACTGCTTAGATTTGTTGTATATTATTTAATAATTCGTTGGATTCTATTGGACCTATTTATTAACCTTTTAAGTTCTGTATAATCTTCTTTTTCTAATGTGTCATGAAGGTTTTTAAGTTGATTAATATGTTCCTCTAATACTTCTAGTACATTTTCACGATTTTGTTTAAAAATAGGTGTCCACATATCAGAAGAGCTTTTGGCTAACCTAACAGTAGATTCAAATCCTGATCCCGCTAGTTCAAAAATTCTCCCGTGTGACTTTTCTTTTTCTAGTACAGTAAGAGCTAATGCAAAAGATGTTAAATGGGAAATATGCGACACGTAAGCCGTATGCATATCGTGCTCCAGAGCATTCATGAAAACCGTTTTCATATGTAACCTCTCGATTATTTGATCACATAATTCAAAAGCATCCTCGTCTGTTTTAAAGGCCTCCACATAAACCATTACTTTATCAGCAAACAGACCTCTAATAGCTGCTTGTGGACCTGAGTACTCGGTTCCTGCCATGGGGTGTGCAGCTAAATACCGTCCTCTTTTGGGGTGGTCCGCAATTTTATTAAGGATTCTAACTTTCGTAGACCCCATGTCAACAACGATTTGATCTTCGATTTTGTTGAGTACATCCAGTATCATCTTTTCTATAGAATCTACTGGAGCGGCCAATACAATAGCTTTAGAAGCAGAAATAGCTTTATCCAGAGACATAAACTCATCCACTAAACCCAGCTCCAAGGCCTTCTCCTGGTTTTCTTTGCTTTTGTCAACACCTATAATTCTTTCAAAAATCCCAAGCTCTTTTAAACTCAGCGCGAGGCTTCCACCAATTAGCCCTACACCTACAATTGCTATATTCATTATTGTAAAATTATAAAATATCCTTAATTCGGTTAAATGATTCTTCTAAGACTGTTTCATTAGCGCATAAACTAATACGAATATAAGCATCACCATTATCTCCAAAAATTCCTCCTGGCGTAATGAAAACATTTGCATTTTCTAGAATGTAATTACTTAGTTCGTATCCCGAGTTATATTGGTCAAGATTTGTTCTCGCCCAAACGAACAGCCCTACTTGATCTACTGCGTAGGAACAACCTAATAGGTCCAAAATTTTATGTACCCATGCTTTTCTATTGGCATAAACTTGATTCAATTTTTTATACCAATTTTCATCAAGCTGAAGGGCTTTTACGGCAGCTAATTGCAAGGGCTTGAACATACCCGAGTCCATATTACTCTTAAATCTTAGAATCTCTTCAATTCTTTTTTCATTTCCTATTAGCATTCCAATTCTCCAGCCAGCCATGTTGGAGGACTTGCTTAAAGAGTTCAACTCAATAGCTACTTCTTTAGCTCCAGGACATTGCAAAATACTGATTGGCTTTTCGCTTAAAATAAAACTATATGGATTATCGTGACAAATTAAGATGTTGTGTTTTTTTCCAAATGCAATGAGTTGATTTAAAAATTCTTCGCAGGCCTTTTTACCGGTTGGCATATGGGGATAGTTCACCCACATTAACTTCACCTTGCTTAAGTCTTGACCTTCGAGCTCTTCAAAGTCAATCAACCAATCGTTTTCTTCTTTTAAATTATAGAAAATAGGAGTGGCCCCACTTAATCTTACAGCTGAACTATAAGTAGGATAGCCTGGGTTTGGGACTAATGCCTCGTCGCCTTCCTGCAAATAAGTCATACAAATATGCATAACCCCTTCTTTGGATCCAATCAATGGTAATACCTCACTGTTAGGGTCTAGATTTACCTGATATTTATCCAAATACCAACTCGCAATAGCATCCCGTAATTCTGGAATACCTTTATAGCTTTGATAACTATGGGTATTAGCCATTTTGGAATAAGTTATTAATGTATCAATAACTTCTTGTGCAGGAGGCAAATCAGGGCTTCCTATCCCTAGATTAATTACATTTTTCCCTGCCCGATTCATCTCATCAATTTCTCGGAGTTTCTTTGAAAAATAATACTCCTGAGTGTGTTGTAATCGTTTTGCTACTTGGATATGCATTTTATTGTTATTAAAGGGCCTAAGTTAAGAATTTTGAAGGAATAAGAACTGGGTTTTGAAAATTTCTAGGTAATAAAAACTTTTATTTGTGAATTTCGAAACAGAGTAACCTTGGTTTATGAGCTATTATTTATAGATGTCAATTCGTCTTTTGATTAATTATCAGTGTATTAAGGTTTATAATTACTGAAATAGTTGGAGTTTTAGAGGGCTATAACTGCCTTTTGTGGATTGTTAGTTACAATATAAAGTATATTGACTATTTAAGTCAAAAAAATAAGCTTGGATTCTTTAAGTTCGCCTAATTGGGTAGTAAACCATGTGGTTAGGATTAAGTATAATTATTAATAGGGAATTTCTTTGAAATAGAAATTAACATTCCATAACAAACAGCTATATTTCGTTGTAAATGGGACTGTTTGCTTCTGCCACATGTCGTTGATGAACAAATACATGTCGTTTGTTGACGAATGTTTTATGTGCAAGGTAAAGGTGCGTACCTTAAGGTATAGTTTTTTTGTCTTGCTAATCACATATAAAAACCCAGGTAAACGCATATTGAGCGATCTGTTATGAAGTCATTTAAAATACAAATAGTAGAAGACGAGTTAATCATGGCTACCTACTTACAGTTTGTACTGTCGGATTTAGGCTATGAAGTAACGGGAGTCTCTTCCAATTTCGAGGATGCCATGAAGCAAGTTGAGGTTAGAAAACCCCATTTAGTGCTTCTTGATATCAAATTGAAAGGAAAGAAAACTGGGCTCGATATTGCCCATGAATTGAAAGAAAATAAAATTCCTTTTGTATTTATTACCTCATTATACGAGGAGGAAGTCATTAAGGATGCAAGATCCACCATGCCATTAGGTTACATCATTAAGCCGTTTACTAAGAATGACATTTATTCAACCGTAGAGATGGCCATAGGTCACATCGAGGGACAATCAAAAGGCAAGACCCTGTTTCTGCCTTTAGGAAGATCTAAAGTACGAGTGGAGGTGGAAGATGTTTTATATGTTGAAGCTCAAGGTAGCTATTCTACAATATTTGACAATAAGAACAAGGTGATTTTAAGAAAAACCCTAAAACAAGTAGCCTCGGATTTACTTCACTTCCCTGAATTCATTAGGATTCATAAATCCTACTTGGTTAACTTCAATCATATAGCGGGTAAAACCTCGGGATTTGTAATATTATCAAACGGACAAGAGATTCCAATTGGGCGTGCGTACGCTGCTGAGTTGAAATCAGCCTATTAATATTTAGCAAACTCTTATAGTCCTAAAGTTAAAGCCTTCCAGCTTTATAGAGAAGTTGTGCTATATGCTTGAATTATAAACGCATTAACGTCTTTACATATTTAAGCTTATCGTCTATTTCTTAAACCATGTGATTTAATTATTTTAGACATTACTATAACCTGGAGTGTATCCATCCATTTAATTAATAATGCGAATTATTGAATTTATAAGTTTATAGTGGATACCATTGACTTGGATTAATCATGGTGAAACTTATATCAATCAGTTTGTAAAGTCTATGTTTAGGCTCTTAGTTGTTGTAAATCTAAACTATACCTAGGCGCGAGTCTCTTGTTGAAATGCTTGCCGAATGAGTGCCAACTAAAGAAAACATAAAAAGGATAAATTCAAATGCTGGGACGGAACTTAAAAAACACAGACGTTAAACATAGCGTGAGTTCAGAAAACGTTGCTATTAAGATGGAATAGATGTAATGAATCGCGCTCTATGAAGTTAAGATATCTGCCTACAATAGATTGTAAAAACCCTAAAGACCTTATTGATTTAAAATGTTTACTAAAACGAATGTTTTAGCGAAGAGGTTCATGCAGGTTTCAGCTAATTTCTAGCGGATGCCTTGCCTAGTGCTATCATATCCTGCTGGAGGGCATGTTTGGGACCAAGAACCTAGATAATCATCCATGTAGTACATATAAAAAACGACCTCTATGATTAGTAGAAGCCGTTTCCCACCGTTTGTATTCGGTTTTTGTACGCCAATCAGGATTCGAACCTGAGACCCTCTGCTTAGAAGGCAGATGCTCTATCCAGCTGAGCTATTGGCGCTTTCAAGACGTGACAAAAGTAGGTAAATAATATTAATAAACAAAGAAATAAAAGAGAATTTACTTCTCTCTTGCAGACCTTTCTTATTTTGAAATTTAAAGTAATTGATAATGAGGAAAATAGAGTGGTAGCATACACTACGCTAATTTGCACTTTATTATTCGCTCGTTAGCATACAGGTCATTTATAACACTAATTTGGCTAAAGCCAGCATCTAAAAGCATCTGTTTTGTCTCAGAAGCTAAGTATTGGTTTATCTCAAAATAAAGAGTTCCGTTTTTCTTTAAATGTCCTTTTGCATATTTAGCAATTGCCTCGTAGAAAACTAAAGGCTTTTGGTCATCCACAAACAGGGCAGAAGCTGGTTCGAACTGTAGAACATTTTTATGCATTTCACTTTTTTCAAGCTCGCGAACGTAGGGAGGATTACTAACAATAACATCCAGCAGGGGAGTAGCTGCCGAATGACTCTCCTGGCTTAAGATATCAATGACCTCAAATTCAACTTCTGCGCCTAGGCTATCCGAATTTCTTTGAGCAACCGCAAGGGCAGCGGCGGAGATATCTATAGCTTTAACTGTAGCCTTTTCAAAATAGAGCTTTAAACTAATTGCGATACATCCACTACCGGTTCCTATATCCAGAATGCTTATTGGAGCTAATTTATTATGGTCCTTAATGATTTCCACTACTAACTCCTCAGTTTCCACCCTAGGAATAAGCGTATTTTCATTCACCTCAAAAAACTGGCCGTAAAAGTATGCTTTTCCTGTTATATGCTGGATCGGGCGCCCTTTTTTCAACTGCTCAATAGCCTTAGTTAATGAGTTATGCGTTTTGCTATCTAGTGGTTCATTTTGATTTGCTAAATAGCTGGTTTTTGATAATCCAAAGGCATCTTCTAGTAAAATGAAAAATATTTCAGCAGCCTCTTTGGGAGAATATATTTCTGAAAGCTCCTGTTGGAAGGTTCTCTGTATATTTAACCATGTTGTCATATTTTGCAATAATAGCAAAAATAAAAACTTATTTTTCATCTATTTTAATATGTTTGCATCATGCCTAATAACAGATACTTTATGCAAAGGTGTTTAGACCTAGCAAAGCTCGGAGCCGGTACAGTTAGCCCCAACCCGATGGTGGGCTGCGTCATCGTTTATGAAGATCGTATAGTCGCAGAAGGGTATACCGCCCCTTATGGTGGAAATCATGCAGAAGTACAGGCAATATTACAACTAGAGAATAAATACGGCAGTGAGGGCGCTAAAAACATTCTTCAAAAGGCCGACGTTTATGTAAGTCTGGAGCCCTGTTCACATGTAGGGAAAACTGGTGCCTGTGCAGTTTTATTGGCATCCTACAAACCAAAGCATGTCTATGTAGCATGTCTTGATCCAAATAAAAAAGTCAATGGGAAGGGTATAGCCATTTTAAAGGAGGCAAACATCCCTTGTACAGTAGGGCTCTTAGAGGAAGAAGCCCAGTGGTTAAATAGAAGGTTTTTTACACAAATCCAAAAAAGCCGCCCCTACATTATACTAAAGTGGGCGCAAACTCAGAATAATTTTATAGCCCCCAAAGGAGACGATCAGCAGTGGATATCCAATAAAGCATCTGTGCAGCTTGTTCATAAATGGCGTGCCGAAGAAGATGCCATTCTAGTTGGGCGGAATACTGCGGTAATTGATAACCCCTCATTGACTACAAGACATTGGGAAGGAAAAAATCCCATTCGAATATTAATAGATAAAAACCTTTCTGTAGAAGAAACATCCAACATTTTTGATGCAGAAGCAAAAACTATAGTTTTCAATGCCCTAAAATTCGATCAAAGAGAAAATGTAAGCTGGATTGAGTTGGAAAACTTTGATTTATACCTAGCTGAAACCATCATGTATCAATTATTTCTAATGGATGTCCAGTCTATAATTATAGAAGGGGGAAGCAAAACCCTAAAGAAATTCATTGACGCAAACCTCTGGGATGAAGCTAGGGTGTTTACATCTACAAAAAGCTGGAAGGATGGTATTGAAGCACCACAGCTACATGGAAAGATAATTCAAACACAAGCCGTAGGGGACGATACACTTGATTTGTGGGTACCTATTAATTAATTGCATATCGTATAGCTAGTATGCTTACCTACATATCTGTGGTAAAAAAATAAAGTAGGATTGACTTCTAGCCGGATTAAAATCCTGTTAATTAAAAAAGCGTAATATGCTGATTGTTTAATTAGCTATTTTAAGATCTCTGCGATTTCTTTAAAACCTTTTTCATAGGCTAGCTCCGATGCTGTCTCTCCAAACTCATTTTTAGCACTTACATCAGCTCCCTTTTCAAGTAGTAGAATCAAAATATCTATATTACCTTGCTGTGCTGCGATATGTATCGGGGCAATACCCTGTGCTTGTAGCACGTTTACCTCCGCACCAGCTTCCAATAGCATTTTTGCGATTTCATTATATCCGTTACTTAATGCGGAATGAATGGGGTATACAAAAAAACCATTTTGAGATGGCGCATTTGGGTTAGCATGGGAAGTCAACAATAACCGCACAATAGTCGATTGACCAAAATGAGAGGCAATTCCTAGTGGTGTAAAACCATCTTTAGATATTTCCTCAATGGCTTGTGGATTGTTAGATAACATCATTTCCACTTCTTTATAAAGACCTACTGCGCAGGCCTCATGGATATCGATTTTCTTTAAATATTTGAGCAGAATTTTGATGATATCCATCTTATTGAAGTAGCATGCCAGTAGCAAGGGGGATATCCCGTGACTTGTTAATCGACTTGCCTCTTCGGGTGATTGGCTCAATAGTAAATCTAAATCTTGATAATTACCTGTTTCAATATACTCTTCTACGGCGGATAAACTCATTACTAATTTTGTAATATTGATTTTTTATTCTAAGGTTGCAAACCAAGATACAATATTGCATTATTTTTTCGAGGTAATGAAATTTCACTGGGTAAAAATATATCCACACCCAATTTTGATGGGGTTTTCGTCGAGATCTTAACCTTTCACATCATTCTTGTAGGTATACGGCTACAATAGTCCTTAATAAAGGATATATATGTAGTAAAACTTAAAAAGAAAATTACTTTTGTAATGCCCTCCCCAAGGGCATGTTTTTCATAGGTAGATGTAGGGTCGGATATATTTTATATATTCGACCCTTATTGTTTAACATCATTTGCAATTTAGCATCCAAATTATGGCAAAAAAGAAATTAATAGTAGCAATTACAGGTGCAAGTGGATCTATCTATGCCAAATCCTTATTTGACCGTTTAAAAGGATTACAAAATCAGTGGGAAGAAGTAGGGGTCGTCATGTCCGACAATGCCAAGCAGGTGTGGGAGCTGGAGCTGAATGACGATGATTATAACAAATACCCTTTTAGGTTTTATCAGAAAAATGATTTTATGGCGCCATTTGCGTCTGGGTCGGCGAAATACGACTCTATGATCATTGCGCCTTGTTCTATGGGGACTTTGGCTCGGATAGCGCAGGGTATCTCTAATGATCTAACCACTCGAGCTGCAGATGTTATCCTTAAGGAAAGAAGGAAGCTGATCCTTTTAACTAGAGAAACGCCTCTTAGCAACATTCATTTACAAAACATGTTGACCTTATCTCAAGCCGGAGCCATTATATGCCCAGCCTCTCCATCATTTTATAGCGAGCCAAAGAATATTTACGAATTGGCACTAACAGTGGTCGATCGAGCGCTTGACATTGCGGGTTTTGACCTAGAAAGCTATAGATGGGGAGAATAATCCTGGCATTTTAAACTTAAGGGTTGTGCAATAAGCCGTATTTTGTACCTTTGTAAATAGCGGTATAATCCAAAATCGGCAACATATTAGAAGTTCCAGTTTTGGAGATTATGTAAAAAGCTAGAAACCACACTTTTAATGAAGGCAATACTTATTCAATCAGCAGTCTTGGTGTTTCCATCTCACCCATTGCATAAGCAAAAGATAGACCTATTAATAGATGAAAACGGAATTATAGAAGAGATTTCTCAAAAAATAGAAAGGGACACAAGTACTTTTGAAGTTATTAATGGGAATGGCAAATATCTAATGCCAGGTTTTCTGGATCTCAATGCTAACTTCGGGGAGCCGGGACTAGAAACAAAAGAGGACATAGTTTCCGGTTGTAAATTAGCCGCCCACTCTGGATTTACAGCAATCGCTATACAGCCTAACACAAAGCCTGCAATACAAAGTCGGGCCGAGGTGATGCTCGTATTAAAAGAAGCGCAAGACAACTTGGTGGATATTCATCCAATCGGTGCGATTAGTAAGAATAGAAAAGGAGAGGAGCTAACGGAAATGTACGATATGTACACACATGGTGCTTTAGCTTTTACCGATGGCAATAGAAGTGTACAACAAGCAGGCCTTATGAGCCGTGCTTTATTATACTCCAAGGGATTTGGGGCAAGGATATTTTCTTATGCAAAAGACGACTCTATTGCCAGCGGCCATATGGTAAACGAGGGGGTGATGAGCACCTACTTAGGCATGAAAGGAAACCCTAATTTGTCCGAGGCCATCATGGTTTCTCGAGACTTGTTTTTAGCAGAGTATAACAATGCCCCTATTCATTTCTCCACTATATCTACTAAAGAAGCCATTGAACTAATCCGTCAGGCCAAGTCCAAAGGCTTACCTGTGACATGTGATGTGAGTATATCTCACCTTTATTATAACGATTCTTATATAGAGGAGTTCGATAGCCTCTATAAAATCGATCCGCCACTAAGAAGCGAAGAGGATAGATTAGCACTAATCACCGGTTTGAAAGACGGCACCATCGATGCCATAGTTTCTCAACACACTCCACATGAAATAGAGTACAAGCAGGTGGAATTTCAAGTTGCAAGCTATGGAATCGCAAGCATGCAGACTTTATTACCTCTAGCACTCCAGATGGATTTGGATCTCGAGCTATTAGTAGAAAAGCTATCTATTAATCCACGAAAGGTTCTAGGATTGCCAGCCATAGCTTTTGAAAAGGGCAGTGCTGCCAATGTCGTACTCCTTGATACGGAAGAAGAGTGGACATTTGGCCCGGCAACCAATCAATCTAAAAGTAAAAACAACCCGTTATACGGAACTGCAGTTAAAGGAAAGGCTGTGGTCGTAATTAATAATAATAAAATAGTATACAATTATTAATATGGAAAAAGGTATTGAAAACGCATTAAAAGCGGTTAGAAGTCACTATCCAGAGGTTTCTGAGAGTGATTTCGATGCGCTGGTAGCAACATTTGAAAATCACATTCCATTTATGGATAAGGTTAAGCAATTGGATGAAGTTATCGCCAAAAACGAGGTGCTCAACGGCTTATCTGAGGTTTTATTCGACCTACTCATCGTGAACTTTCTAAGTACCGATGTTAAAGCGCTGGAAGAGGATTACCTGGAATCTCCAGAATGGATGGAAATTGAAGAGAAAACAATTGATAGGGGAACTGAGCTGTTGAACTTGTTCTTATATATTGCTGAAGCAAGCGACTTAAAGGTAAAACCAAGTTTAGAGGATTACTTAAAAGAGTTTTTGCTTGTGGATGAAGATGAGTTCCAAGACGAATACCTCATATACGAACAGGTGATTGCAAACCAGCTACTAATGGAGAGTGATCTAAGTGAAATTAGTAGAATCGCCAAGGCACTGGATATAGACGATCCTTTAAAAGAGCTATTCTACCCGCTGATGGGCTTTTTCTACAATCCGAATCCAAAAGAAGAAGATTTGAAAGAATACCAAAAGCACGCTTTGGAAATCCCCGAAGATTGGGTTATTTACGACATTTTAGTAGCTTACCATAATAACATCTAAAGCCAATGGATCTAGCAGATAAATTAAAAAAAGAAAGCCTTAAAAAAGGGGTTATATTGGGACTGATTAGTTTTATTATGGGTATTGTGTTTATATATACCTCATTCTCGATAGAATCGTTCTTCATGTTCCATTTTGCAAACGTGATGCTCAACCTTACTATACCTATTGTTATCATATGTGTTTTTGTATTGGGCTTGCGTAAAGCGATAGGTGGGTACTGGACTTTTAGTGAGGCACTGAAACACATATACATTATGGTAGCCATAGGCGCTATTGTATCGGTACTTGCAAACTTCGCCTTTAACATCTCCTCTAAAGACCTCTACACCAAATACATCGATCATACGATGAATCTAACTATAGAAAGCTTAGAGGAAATGAATGGTATAAGTGGAGAGTTAGATAAAGCCATCATGGATATTGAGAGTCAGAGAGATAGCATGACCTCACCGAAGTTTGGCGATACAGTAAAAGGTTTGTTTATCAGTTTGCTGCTATATTTCATTCTAGCCTTAATCCTGGCAGCAATTTTCAAGAAAGAAAAACCCATATTTGATAGTCCAGTTGCCCCAGAAGAAGATATCAATTAAAAGGATACTGAACTATTCGTTTTGTTTATTAGCTTAAGAGCAAAATAAAAATATAAAAGCTTGTGTATGGACATCTCTGTTGTTATTCCTTTATTTAATGAAGAAGAATCGTTGCCAGAATTGGTTGCATGGATTGATCGTGTAATGCAGGCAAATGATTTTGAATACGAAGTAATATTGGTAGATGATGGAAGTACAGACTCCTCGTGGAAAGTAATTAGCAGCTTGAAGCAGGAGTTTCCACAGCTTATGGGCATAAAATTTCGCAGAAACTACGGGAAGTCAGCTGCATTAAATGTAGGATTTGCTGCTACACAAGGGGATGTAGTGATAACCATGGATGCCGATTTACAAGACAGCCCCGATGAGATACCTACGCTATACGATAGGATAATCAATCAGGGGGCTGATTTGGTTTCTGGCTGGAAGAAGAAAAGATACGACCCCCCGTCAAAAACTATTCCTACAAAACTTTTCAATTCGGTCACCCGTAAAATGTCGGGTATCCACAACTTGCATGACTTTAACTGCGGCTTAAAGGCCTACAGTAAGGACGTGGTGAAAAACATTGAAGTCTATGGTGAGATGCATAGGTATATTCCAGTTTTAGCCAAATGGGCGGGGTTCAATAACATCCAAGAACAGGTAGTGCAACATTACCCTAGGAAATACGGAAAAACAAAATTTGGTGCTGGAAGGTTTATCAAAGGCTTTTTAGATTTGCTTTCCATATTTTTCGTCGGCAAGTTTGGTAAAAGGCCAATGCACTTTTTTGGCACTATTGGCGTGATGAGTTTTCTGATAGGATTTTTCATTGCTTGTTATCTCATTTTTGAGAAGCTAATGAGTATATCCAAGGGCGCTCCCTATAGAAATGTAACCGATCAGCCTCTGTTCTTTTTGGCATTAACAGCAATAATAATTGGTTCTCAATTGTTTTTAACGGGTTTTTTAGCGGAGCTAATCTCTAGGAATTCAGCGGAAAGAAATAAATATCAAATTGATAGAGTTATATAATTCATGTTTTTTTCTTTTGTAATTCCTGTATATAATCGTCCCGATGAAATTCAAGAACTTTTAGAATCTTTATCCCAACAGAGCTATAAAAACTTCGAGGTTATTGTAGTTGAGGATGGTTCGCAAAAGGATTGCAAAGAAATTGCCCTTAATTTTAGAGACCGCCTTAACCTTAAGTATTTCTATAAAAAGAACCAAGGGCAGGGGGTAGCTAGGAATTATGGTTTTAGCAAAGCCCGTGGTGATTACCTCATTACCCTAGACTCCGATGTGGTGGTCCCCGATCTATATTTAGAAAAAGTTTTTCAAGGGATAAAAAGGGGAGGGCTTGATGCATTTGGCGGGCCGGATGCCTCGCATGAAGCGTTCTCACCCCTCCAAAAAGCCATTAACTATTCCATGACCAGCGTATTTACGACGGGTGGGATTCGTGGTGGTAAAAAACACGTTGGCAGGTTTGACCCTCGCGGGTTTAATATGGGAATATCAAGAGAAGTTTATCATCAAACTGGAGGGTTTTTATTTCACCGAAGGTCTGAGGACATAGAACTCAGTATTCGCATATATGCGTTAGGCTTTAAAATAGGCTTAATTCCGGAGGCCTGGGTCTACCACAAAAGGAGGAGTACACTTTTGCAGTTTATGAAGCAAACATTATCTTTTGGTAAAGGGCGGATTGATATTTTTAGAGAGCACCCAAAAGAATTGAAACTGGTGCACCTTTTACCCAGCATATTTACAGTTTCTCTCCTGTTTCTTTTTGCGTTAAACTTTATAAGCTACGGGCCAGCTTCTATTTTATCTGACATTGGCAATTCTCTTCTACTACTATATATCGCTTTGCTATTTGTTCATGCCCTTGTTAAAGAAAAGAATATCTACATAGCATCCCTTGCGGTATTTACTAGTATCATCCAACTAACTGCCTACGGCCTAGGGTTGCTACTAGCAGCTGTTAAAAGTACCTAATACCCATTATTCTTCCTTGTAATTCTTTCTTTTAACTATCAGCCTCGTTTCGATGACGCTTCCGGTTTTAAAGCATTTGTAGCATTCATTATCCTATAATTTTAATGCACATTAAAAAATGATTAATTTGAAAGTCCCCAATAAAGGATTTTAGGAGAATAATTTTTAAATTTGAAAATCACTTACTGGTGTATTATTAAGGAATAACTGAAAACATAGTGGTAACAATAACGGAATATAACTTACGGAAAATAGAAGACCTTTGTAAGGCTTTAGGTTATAAGGTGCGTTATGAAAAAGGAAACTTTAGGACAGGGGCGTGTAAAATTCTCTCAACAAAAGTAATTGTGGTAAATAGATTCTCCAGCTTGGATGTTAAAATTCACTCCTTAATAGAAATAATAACCGGATTAGATTTTGATGAATCTTTACTAGATGAAAAACAGATAGTGTTTTTCCGTTTATTGAAACAAACTAAACTTACTATTTAATTTGGAAGTTACATTTTTAGGGACAGGTACATCACAAGGGGTCCCAGTTATAGCATGTGGATGCCCGGTATGCAAGTCGCAAGATAGCCATGATAAAAGACTACGTAGCTCAATACTAATCAGCTACAACAATAAAAATATAGTAATCGATACAGGACCAGACTTCAGGCAGCAAATGCTAAGAGAAGAGGTAGTAGAGCTAGATGCCGCTCTTATCACCCATAGTCATAAAGACCATATAGCTGGTCTAGATGATATCCGGGCTTTTAACTTCAAGCAGCAAAAGTCCATCAATATCTATGGTTCTAGAGCTACCCACGATGCACTTAAAAGAGAGTTTTATTATGCATTTTCAGATTTTAAATACCCAGGTGTTCCCCAGTTGAACTTAGAGGAAATTGCACACAACCAACCGTTTGAATTATTTGGTAAATCGATTATCCCCATAGAGGTTATGCATTATAAGATGCCTGTTTTAGCATTTAGGATCGATAATTTCGCCTATATAACAGATGCTAAGACCGTATCGCAAGAATCTAAAGAATTACTTAAAGGGGTGGATACCTTGGTGGTGAATGCCCTCCAAATTTCACCTCATTTATCACACTTCACCTTGCATGAAGCCATTAAGTTTGCTGAAGACCTTCAGGTTTCAAAGTGCTATTTTACCCATATCGGCCACAATCTCGGTAAACATCAAGAAGTGATGCAGCAGTTACCTGAAAACGTATTTTTAGCTTATGATAGTTTAACTTTAAAACTTTCTTAAAAACAATTCCCCTAGCAAAACGGTTATACTAATAACAAAATAAAGGTTTAACAAATTAATCAATAAATGCTATGGGAAATATTTTGTATATAATTGCTGTTATCTTAGTCATTATTTGGGCTATTTCATTTTTAGGAGGTTTTTTCACAGGAGGAATCATTCATACGCTATTAGTTATCGCTATTATCGTGATCTTATTAAGAGTAATACGAAGTAATGCGTAATGAATTACCTGAAGTGGTTAAATAACCAAATACTCAGCAATAAATGGGTAAATCCAAAGGGATCGATAGAGAATTAACTACTCTTCAATAGATTGTTCAGCAGTTTCTAATTGTTGCTTTTGGTACAGTTCGTAATAGCTACCTTGAAGTTTCAGTAATTCTTCATGATTCCCACTTTCAATGATCTGCCCATCATCCAAAACCAATATTTTATCAGCATGCTTAATGGTAGATATTCTATGTGCAATGAATAGCGTAGATTTATTTGCCATTAATTTTTTCAGTGTATTGAGTATTTGTTCTTCAGTTTTAGTGTCTACTGCGGATAAGCTATCGTCAAAAATTAAAACCTGCGGATCTTTAATTAATGCGCGCGCAATCGATAGACGTTGCTTTTGTCCACCAGATAAGGTAATTCCGCGTTCCCCAATTTCAGTATCAAAGCCTTCTTTAAAATCAATAATATTATGGTAAACCACAGCATCTTTCGCTGCTTGTTCTACTTGCTCTCTGGTGAACTCATCCAGACCAAAGGCTATATTATTAGCGATACTATCAGAAAACAAAAATAACTGTTGGGGAACAAAGCCAATTTGACTCCTAAGGCTTTGGAAAGTGAATTGCTCAATAGGAACGCCGTCGTACAGTATGCTACCTTCATCCCTGTCGTACATACGCATGAGTAAATTAGCTAATGTACTCTTACCCGACCCAGTGCGGCCGATAAGGGCAACTGTTTCTCCTGGATCAATGGTAAAGGAAATGCCATCGATGGCTTTAATTCCAGTATCCGGGTATGTGAAACTCAGGTTTTCAACTTGAATGCTTCCTGTGAGCTTTTTACTAGTAGTTCCCGAGGTTATATCGGGCTTGGTATTTAGAAACTCGTTGATTCTTTTTTGTGAGGCAGCAGCCCTTTGGATGAGTGAGGTAACCCAAGCAAGCGACATAGCAGGGAATGTCAACTGGTTGACGTAAATAATAAACTCGGCAATGTTACCCGCTGTAATCCTTCCTTTATCGACCTCCAAGCCTCCGACATAGACCGTAATGATAGTACTCAGCCCAATGAGAAATAATATCATTGGAAAAAACACGGCTTGAACACGAACTAATGAGAGAGATTCATCTCGGTAAGTGTTACTTTGCTCAGCAAAAACTGCTTTTTTATCTTCTTCCTTACTGTAGGCTTTAACTACTCTGATTCCTGAAAATGTTTCCTGTACAAAGGAAGAAAGTTTGGATAACTGTCGCTGTATACGCTCACTTCTTTGATTGATGAGTTTATTCACAAAAAGGATAATAATAGAGAGTATGGGTATAGGTAATAAGGCATAGGTAGCTAAATTCGCATTGACCCTATACATGGAGAATATTATCATTATAGATAAAACTATCGTGTTGATAGCATACATCAAGGCTGGGCCCAAATAGTTACGGACTTGATTCACATCCTCAGTCGCTCTGTTCATCAGATCCCCAGTATTGTTTCTTCGGAAGAAAGCTAAATCCAATGATTGGTAGTGTTCATAAATATCATTTTTTAAATCGTATTCTATGAACCTAGAGGTTAAAATAATGGTTTGACGCATCAAAAAGAGAAATAATCCTCTTAATAAAGCTAGAATAAAAACTAAAGCACCAAAAAATAGCAACGTACTGCCAAAAACTTTATACAGCAACTCTTGTCTTTCAAAACCATCATACAGGCGGTATAAATCTATGGTCTCTTTAACCAGGTCAAAGGCTTCCCGAATAACTTGAGCAGGTAGAATTCCAAAATAGTTTGAAATAGCAACAAAAATAACCCCGGGGATTAAATACCATTTATATTTGTAAAAATATTTATTTAGATACGCTAATTCTCTCATGCTCAATTTGTGTGTTATACGCACTAGCCATAAAGGAGTCTTTATGTTCTACCTTAAATACGTAATAGCAACAAAATTAACCTAATATTACGTAATAAAAAATATATAACCTTATAAAAAACATATCATTTAATTAGCCTTTTATGCGATAGTCTGCTTTTTATTCTTAATTTTGTGCCGAATTGAAATTAAAGGGAGACCGTTTAGAATCTGGGGTCAGCCCGTTGTAAAGAACTCCATCCATTTAAAACAATTCATATAGCTTTATTGTCTATAGCATGATATAGGTACTAAAGCGAGATAGCATGGAGGTTTCATGCTACATATTGCAGGAAATAAAATTTATATTTTTATAATAAATAATCCGTTCTTTAAAAATTTATGCTAAATAGGAGAAATCTTAGGGTCAAAGTGTTGGAAACACTTTACGCGTATTCGGTATCAGATGATAAAGAAATTAAGAAGTTCGAAAAACAGCTACTTAAAAATGTTGAGCTCGTAGACCAAATGTATATTTGGACGCTTAATTTACTAGATGAAGCGGCGGGTTATGTCACCATTGATGCAGAAAGTAGGGCGAATAAGTTTATCCCCGATGAGCGTGATAAGATTTACACGACCAAACTAGATTCAAATACATTTATCGAATCGCTAAGAAGGAATAAAACGTATTTAGAGCGCGTCAAACGCTATAAAGTAGATTGGAGCTTTGATCCAGAAATAGTTCGCGTAATATTTTCTAAACTTAAAGATACTGAAGAGTACTTAGACTATTTGAAAAACGAAGATCGATCGATCGATAGTGAGAAGAATATCATACGCTATATTTTTCGTCAAATAATCTTAAAAACACCGGAAATAGATCAGTCATTTGAAGCTTTATTTCTTCATTGGGTCACAGATAAAGAGGTGCTGAAGGCGATGATAGCAAAAACTTTCAAAAACTTCTCTAGCGAGAACCCATCAGAAAATCGCCTTGTAGAAATTACGCCGAATTGGGAAGAGGACCGCAATTTTGTTATTCAGCTCTTACAGCAAACAATACGCTATGAGCATGAGTATCAAAATCTGATCAGTGAAAACTCAAAAAACTGGGATTCAGATAGATTGGCGTTAATGGATACATTAATTATGAGAATGGCTTTAGTGGAGTTTGAGCATTTCTTTGAAATACCTATAAAAGTAACTTTAAACGAATATATAGATTTGGCCAAACAATACAGCACTCATAAAAGTGGAGTTTTTGTTAACGGTATACTCAATAAGATATTAGTTGATTTTAGAGAACAAGGTAGAGTTAATAAGCACGGAAGAGGTCTAATAGGATAAAACTATGAAAAAAAGTAATATATTATTATTGACAATTTTAGGGATCATGGGGTTTACAGGAGTTTCTTGTTCAGGAAATTCAAGTAATAACCAAGATAGCAATTACGTATCACCTTATGAAGATCCCGAGTATGAACCCAATCATTCAGACTCCTTAGTTACACAGACAACTGAAGGCGGTGAGATAGCATTCCAGAAGAAAAGCTTCGACTTTGGAACGATCAAAGAAGGCGAAGATATTCTACATAAATATACCTTTACAAATACAGGCAATCAGCCTGTCATCATTGGTAAGGTTGTAACCTCCTGTGGATGTACTAGCTCCAATTTCAGTTCAAAACCTGTGTTGCCAGGAGAAGAAGGATTCATAGAAGTAGAATTTAAAAGTGATGGACAGGTTGGTAATCAACAAAAAACAATAACTGTTCAAGCAAATACCGAAGAAGCCATTTACTTATTGAAATTAAGTGGCAAGGTTGAAAAGTAATGTGTGTTTTCATTACAAATAAAAATCGATAATTTTAACAATCATCAAATTGCAAAGATAGATATGAACTATTCAATTTTATTACAAGCAGGAGCAGGCGGTGGCCTAATGAGTTTCTTACCATTGATTTTGGTAATCGTTGTCTTTTATTTTTTCATGATCCGTCCGCAGGTCAAGAAACAAAAGGAACACAAAAAATACATTGACGAGCTGGATGTAAATGACCGCGTAGTTACTAATGCAGGTATTCATGGAAGAATTGTAGAGGTTAATGAAACTACTTTTTTAATTGATGTAGGGTCAAGCGTTCGCATCCGTTTTGAAAAATCAGCGATTGCACTAGACGCATCTAAAGCTTTAAACACTAAAAGCTAAGCCTTTAGCCTTTGGCACAGCCAAACCAATCAGGCTTTTCTTGCATCGAAGGAACATTTTTAAAGAAATTGTTAAGCTATATATCATAAAGGTATATAGCTTTTTACATTTAACAATGGTCGTTTTTCTAATGTGCCAGAAAAAGGGACTCTTAGATTTAAGAACATATTTTTTGTAATTTTAAAAATCCCATGAAAATTAGATACATTTGGGCATTAGCAGAATGGATCGTAAGAATTGGCAAGGTAACAAACAAATAAATGGTACACAGTAGGCATATAAAGGTTAGAAGAAGACGGCTTGTGATTTTTTTCAGATGCCTAGTCATTTCATTTGTTGCATGGGCTTTATTTGCTGTTTCTAATAATTACACAGTCAATTTTAAAGTTGGCTTAGAGTATGTAAATGCACCTGAAGATAAAGCATTTCACCCGCTGCAATCGGATACTGTTCAAGTTACTTTAGAGATGTCTGGGTGGAAGCTGCTGGCCATGCGGGTAAAAAGTGATTCAGGTAAGATGAGAGTGGATTTGAGCCCACTTGAGGAGAAAAACAATGTGATTTTTTCGAATCAATTGAACTTTATAAACCGGCAATACCCATCCGATAGAAAGGTGTTACGGGTTTCACCAGACACCCTTTATTTCGACTTTTCCCAACAAAGCCAAAGGCGTGTTCCAATCAAGCCCTTATACAACTTAAACTTTAGAAAGCAATACGGAATCACCGGGAAGGTTTGGACCAACCCGGATTACGTGACTATCGCAGGCCCGATGGAAGATGTCGCCAATATCGAATATATAGAAACTGATACAATACGTGCCTCAGACGTATATGCAGATTTAAGAACTAGGGCCGCACTTAATAAAAAGAATAAAACGCACATTTCTATTTATCCCACTTCCATCGAAATTGCCATACCGGTTGGTGAGCTTACCGAGAAAATCATTGAAGTTCCCATCAAAGTGGAAGGAGCATCCAAGTATACCTCTGTGCGTGTCCTTCCTCCTAAAGTGCAGGTTAAAGTTTTAGTCGCGCTAAAGGATTACAACTCGATTAGTTCCAGTGACTTTGAGGCTGTTGTAGATCTTGCAAGATGGGAGGAAGAAAGATTGAAAAACCTTCCCGTTATACTAACCAAAAAGCCTGAGTTTTGTGAGCTTGTGAGTATTGACCCTCAAAATGTAGATTTTTTTGTTAGACGATAATATGGCTATAAAAGTAGGTATAACAGGAGGAATTGGAAGTGGCAAAAGCTTCATCAGTAGGATATTTGAAGCCTTATCAATTCCTACATATGACGCAGATAAGCAGGCCAAAGAATTAATGAATAGCGATCCGGAAATTAGAGAAAAGCTAATCGCCGCATTTGGTGCAAATACCTACAACACTTTCGGAGTGTTAGATCGGTCTTATCTTTCTGAAGTAGTTTTTAAAGATGAAGAAAAACTCAAAAAACTAAATGATATTGTACACCCCATAGTTATCAATCATGGGAATCGTTGGGGCGATGAGCAAAAAGGTCCCTATAGTTTAAAAGAAGCCGCACTTCTTTTTGAGAGTGGTTCTTATAAAAACTTAGATTATACAATCCTAGTAACCTCTCCATTAGAGTTGAGAATCAAGCGGGTAATGGAGCGCGACCATACATCTAGGGAGCAGGTTGAAAGTAGAATTTCCAAGCAAATGAGTGATCAAGAAAAAATACCTTTAGCCGATATTGTGATTATAAACGATGCGCAAACTCCATTATTACCACAGATCATGGACATCCACAATCTCTTACTGAGTAAAGCAGAGTCCCATGCTTAACATATTAAGTGATTTTCTAGTCCAGAATGACCAAGGCTATTTTTGTAAATACGGTGGTTTTTATATCGATGCACTAAAACCTGTAGGGTTAAACATCATCAGCCACGCTCATGGCGACCATGCTACAAAAGGCCACGGACATATATTTGCAACTAAAGAGACCGTTGCACTTATGAAGGCTAGATATGGCAACTCTATAGCTCTTGAAGTTTCCCAAATACCGCTTCGCAAGAACTTCAAGGTAAATGGCGTGGAAGTGACACTCTACCCTGCGGGACATATGCTTGGGTCCGCGCAAATATTAATGGAGTACCAAGGGGTCAGATACCTATACACTGGAGATTATAAGCTTAATGGTGACCGTACATGTGAGCAGTTTGAATTTACAAATGCTGATGTGCTAATTACTGAAACGACCTTTGCAGATCCTAAAGTTGAGCACCCTGATGTTAAGCAGGAGATTTTAAAACTCAACAATAAGGGGTTTGACATCCTGCTTGGCTGCTATGCAATGGGGAAAGCCCAAAGCATCAATGCCTTGATAAATACACACTGCCCAGAGCTAGAAGTTGTCGTGCATCCGCATATTTTAACATTCCATAAGATATACAATGAATTTCTGGCTAAAAAAGACCAGCTTCAATTTACTACATATAACCAAAAACTCTTAAAACATAGCGCTAATAACCGAATATTCCTTTTACCTCCAAATATATTCAATAGAAGTCACTACAGCCCTTTGCAGCTTAAGGCCTTTGTTTCAGGCTGGCAACACCTGCATAAACACAACGATTTGGCCATTTATATTTCCGATCATGCAGATTGGAAAGACATCATCCTAGTTATTAAGCGAATTCAGCCCAAACAAGTATGGACTGTGCATGGCGATGGGAGGCAGCTCAAGGAACATCAAAAAGGGAATATGCTTGTGAAAACCTTAGAAAAGGAAAATTTGTAATGCAATAACGACAGTGTGAAAGTAAATGGTGAATTAGAGCTTTTATATTGAGAAATTGCGGTTAATATGCGGGCTTTTTTGTATACTTGTTTGTAGTAAGAGTGATATAAAACCGTCTATGAAACTTGATGAATATCTAAAAAAAGAATTCTCATTAGATAAAACAGTTATAAATACAATTGTCAACTCTGGAAAACGTTTGGTTTTTCAAAAAGGCGACCTGATAATCCCTGCTCATCACTATTCTAGATACGTTTATTTTGTAGAGAAAGGCTTAACGCGCATATTTTACTATAAAGAAGATAAGCTGGTTACTCATTACTTTTTCCTTGAAGGGGAATTTCTGGGTAATTCGGATAGCTTGCTCTTTAATAAAGAGTCAAACTATGGAATAGAGGCCTTGGAACCTGAAACAGTGGTTTTCCGCGTTGCTTATGAAAAGATCATGGAGCTGGCCGAGAATAACTTGGCGGTCAATAAAATTGTCCATCAAATATTATTCAATATGCTAGCTAGTTACTCCAGTAGGTTAAACAGTTTACAGTTTGAAAGCGCTCAAGATCGCTACAAGCAACTACTTGCTAATCGTCCGCAAATAATTCTTCGAGCTGCTTTAGGAGACATAGCATCTTATTTGGGAATTTCCCAGCAAACACTCAGTGTCATTCGTTCACAAATTAAAGAATAGTTATTTTTTAAGAAATCTTAAAAAAGATAAAGTTTTATTTCCCCACCTTTGTGGCATGTTTAAAAGAGTATACATGAGACAGTGTTACAACAAAATTTTAGCAATAACAGTAGGCGTACTGGCCAGTACAAGTTCTTATGCACAGCAGCAGTGGCTGGAGAAGCCATTAGAGTACCCATTGAAAATGGCTCTAGAGCAAAATGCAGAACTACAAATCAAAGAACTGGAATCCAGTAAAACGGCACTAGAGATCGGAGAGGTTGAGGCGAAAAGGCTACCTCACGTATCGGCAATAGGCGCTTACGGGTATTTAAATTCTACAATAAATTTAGATATCCCAACCCATGAATTACCCTTAACCGGTTTAGAGTTGTTTAGTGGTTCTCAGACCGTAAAAAACAGTTCTCAATTACTAGTAGGTGGGGTTTCTGCACAACAAGTGCTGTTTACAGGTCTACAAATTCCCAATGGAATTAAAGCACTGGAAGAAAAAAGGAAAGCTCAAAAGTGGATGCAGCTTGCTGAAAAGGAGAAGCTTGTAAAAGAAATCATAGCCACCTTCGATCAGTTGATGCTATTAAAACACGTAGATGTGTTAATTGAAGATTCTGAGCGCAGATTGGAGAAAGAACATAAAAAGGTACTCAAAGCCATTGATTTAGGCCTAGCGATCCCTTACGACAGAGAGAAACTGAAGCTGGCAATGCTAGAGCTGGAAGAGAAAAAAGTAGAGGTTAGCGGAAATCGGACTTTATTACTATCCAAACTGCAACAGTTAACACACATCAGCTCCCAGGAGCTAGAGGAAATAGAATACGAGCTTGCTGAGCTAAAGGTGGAAGATGTACCATTGTCTGCCGACAATAGATCTGAACTGCAAGCCTTAAAGGCAGGTATCAATGCTCAGGAATATGTCCTTAAAAAAGAAAAAGGCGCTAGGATGCCTACTGTATTTGCATTTGGGTCAGCCAACTACATCAATGCTTTTAACAGTAACATTACGATAAAAGATGCTCCCATTGCCGGAGATGTAGCTTTAAAAAGTAATCACTTGAGGTTAGCGCCTAACTTCCTAGTTGGAATAGGAGCCAAGTGGAATATTTTTGACGGTGGTGAACAAAGGAAGAAAATACAAAAGGCAGAAATTGATCACCAGATTAGTATCAAAAAGACGCAAGACACAAAGGATAAACTTGAGCTATTGCTTGATAAAAACAAAACAGACTATATTTTATCACGCCAGAAATTAAAAGTAGGTCAGCAGCAAATAAAAGTTTCAGAGAACAACCTCAGACTTGCCTCAAAGCAATTTGAATCGGGTTTGATTGATCTGACCGAGCGCCTTGCAATGGAAAATGAATACTATAAAGTCAGTTTAAACTATTTTAATCAAATATTAAATCAAAGGCGTTCATCGATTGAATTGTTGCACGCTAGTGGAATTTTATTGGAGAAAATCTTTAATAATGAAGAAAATAAATAAGCTTATCGGTTTAGGCATCATTACTTTAATGGCCTCATGTAATCAAAAAGAAGCGATCGATCCAATTTGGATGGGTAAGATTGAAAGAGAAGATATCTCTGTAGTGACGAAAGTTCCTGGTAAGGTTGAAGAGATTTTAGTTGAAGAAGGGCAGATCGTCCATAAAGGAGATACATTATTAATATTAGAAATGCCGGAAGTTGGCGCCAAGCAAGAACAAGCCCAAGGTGCTCTAGATGCTGCAAGCGCACAATATGAAATGGCTAGAAAAGGAGCTACTAGTGGACAAATCAAGCAGTTGGAAGCTAAAGTAAACGGCCTAAAGCAACAATTTGATTTTGCACAAAAGTCACTTGACCGCTTAACTGAGTTATTACAGGACAGCCTTGTTCCTCAGCAGCAATACGATGAGGTTTATGCCAAATATATTGGCGCTCAAAATCAATATATTGCAGCAGAGACGCAATTAGTGGAAGCTAGAGAAGGAGCTAGGCAAGAGCAGCAGCTTATGGCCTTAGGTCAAAAGGGAAGAGCACAAGGTGCTATGAGCGAAGTGGAGATTGCATCAAAAGAGCGTTATGTCATTGCACCCCAGGACATGTCTATTGAAAATATCAACTTGAAAATAGGGGAGCTTGCCTTACCGGGGTATCCTATTGTTGGAGGCTACTTAAATGAATCTACTTATTTTAGATTTACTATACCTGAAAATCAAATGGGAGAGATCACCAAAGGAAAAAAAGTATCGGTGAGCGTTCCTTATAAAGAGGATATGAAAGTAGAAGGGAAAGTAGCGCTTATAAAAGCCCTAAGCTCTTATGCAAACATTGCTACGGCATATCCTGATTTTGATAATCAACAAGCATTATTTGAAGTGAAAGTGATGCCTACAGATCATACGCAAGTGAATGATTTGATAACTAAAGCATCAGTTTCTTTAGAATTAGAATAATAATTATGAAGGTGTTCTTCGAATTAATTAAGAGAGAGTTTAAGTTATTTTTTAATAACAAGGTACTTCGACTTTTGTTTATCGGAGCACCTATACTCTATGGCGTTTTGATTGGGAGCGTCTACCAAAAAGGGAAAATAACTGATCTTCCTATTTTAGTTGTCGATGAGGATAATAGTACGATGAGCTCCAAGCTTATCGATATGCTAGAGGAGACCGAGGCCATTGAAGTTTCTGCGGTATTACCCTCTATTTTTGGCTCACGAGACTTAGCTATAGAAAAAGAAGCTACCGTTATACTTCACATTCCAAAGGGCTTTACTTCTGGTATTCAGCAGAATAAACTCCCAGAATTAACACTTTATGTAGATGCCTCTAACACGCTAACTTCCAATACGGCTATGATGGCGGTAAATATAGCGGCAAGCACCATGAAGGCGGGGATACAAATAGAGAAGCAAATGAAGCAAGGGGTTCCAGCACATGTCGCCCAACAGCAATTCGAACCCTTTAAAACCACGATCATTAGGCAGAGTATTCGCTCAAGCAACTACTTGTATTTTATGATGCCGGGAATCCTCCTCACCGTATTTCA
>DXEZ01000329.1 GCA_019114715.1 Candidatus Sphingobacterium stercoripullorum
GTATCTTAACCTTGGCAATTGGGAAAAGCAAGCTTCTTTCACGCCCAATAAGCCTTTTTCAAAAGTTCAGGAACAGCACATTAAAGATTACCAAAAATATTTCAATAGGGTGAGCTTGCAATTAGGTGATGAGCTTCCTAATGAACCAACCGATCAGTTTTTCAGGAAAAATGCACTACCAAGCTATAACACATTTTCGGATGTTCTATACTTCCAGTACGGTAGATACTTGATGATCTCAAGCTCTAGAGATGACGGCCAAGACATGCCGTCCAACTTGCAGGGGATTTGGAACGATAGCAATACGCCTCCATGGGAGAGTGACATTCACTCTAATATTAATGTCCAGATGAACTACTGGCCGGCAGAAACTACTAACCTACCTGAGTTACATAACCCGTTTATCAACTACATTTATAATGAATCACAGGTGCAGCCTTCTTGGCGAGAAATGGCTAAGGAGCAAGGTGCCCGCGGGTGGACGATGAAAACGCAAAACAATATTTTTGGTTATTCCGACTGGCTATGGAACCGCCCAGCAAACGCTTGGTACAGTATGCACGTTTGGGATAAGTACCAGTTTTCATTGGATAAGAGCTACCTCAAAAAGACGGCCTATCCTATTATGAAAGGTGCTGCAGAGTTTTGGCTGGATAGGCTAATTGAAGATGAGGATGGTAAGCTTGTCGCTCCCAACGAGTGGTCTCCAGAGCACGGACCTTGGGAAGATGGTATTGCCTACGTTCAGCAACTGGTTTGGGATTTATTTAGAAATACAATTCAAGCTGGAGAAATCCTATCACACGATAAAGCGTTTACAGAAAAGTTGAAAGCTACTTTTGAGAGGTTGGACGACGGGCTAGCTATTGGTAGCTGGGGGCAGCTTAGAGAATGGAAGAATACCGAAGATGATCCTGATAATAAACACCGCCACGTATCGCATTTGATTGCTTTATATCCTGGAAGCGCCATTTCTCCTATTTTAGATAGTGAATATGCCAATGCTGCACGCAAGAGCTTAGAGGCTAGGGGGGATGGAGGTACAGGCTGGAGCTTAGCATGGAAGATATCTTTTTGGGCGAGGCTACTAGATGGCGACCACGCCCATCAGCTATTAAGAAATGCAATGACTGTTATTGACAGGAACGATGGTAAGGGAGGGATCTATGAGAATCTTTTTGATGCACATCCACCATTTCAGATCGATGGAAACTTTGGCGCAACAGCGGGGATAGCTGAGATGCTCCTTCAAAGCCATCTAGGTGAGCTGCACTTGTTACCTGCAGTACCTAAGGTTTGGAAGGAAGGTGAGATAACTGGCCTGAGGGCACGCGGCGCTCACCAGGTCGATATGAAGTGGAATGATTTGAAACTTACTTACGCTAAGGTAGTAGCCGGTCAATCGGGGGATTGTAAAATCAGAACCCAGGAGGCGGTTTCCGTTGAAGGTATGGAGGGAATAACAAGTCAAAAGCAAAAGGACGGCAGCTTTGTAACAGTTATTCCTATGAAAAAGAATCGTAGCTACATTATTTCTGCAGTAAATAAATAGGCCGTTAAAACAAAAAAATTAGGGCTCGGCATTTTAATTATTTTCGAGCCCTAATTGTTGGTAAGATCTTAGTGACTATTTGTGTCTTACAAAGTTTCCATCTTTATCAAAATATAGATCAACTCCGTTTGTGAGCTCTGCCTTTTGTCCGTAGGGTTTAATCTCCCACTCCTTAACTGCCACATTTGGTTGGTTTTGTGAAATATAGTCAACTATCTTTTTAGGCAAAACGCTGAGAGGTAGACCGAGCTTGGAATCTCCTTCAATAAGTTGGAAATCCTGATTGAAGTCTAACTCTGTCTTATCGTTGAGTTTAACTTCGTACTCAACTTTTGTAGGGCTTACTTCCATTTTATACTTCACTATTTGGTTCTCAGGAAAGTGCTTTTTAACGAAGTTTTGTACTTGACTAGGAACGTGGTCATTTACACTTATTTGCGCTTGTGCGTTCACCTTACCTATTAAAAGCAGGAACATAAATGCAGATAATAGAATACTTGAAAATTTCATGGTTTTTTATTTGAATTATTATTTAAGCGTGTTTTTACTCAAACTTACACTACTATAACGTTAATTACCTGTGTTTTGTTTGCTTAGTTTAATGAAAAGTTTTGAAATAGGGTAAGAATTCGCAAAAGCTCTTGGTATAAAGGCATGCATTGCTTCTTGAAACCAACTCATTAAGGGCTAGGAATAGGGCTGCGTTTAGATTAGTCGAGTGGAGTAAGGTTCCTAGAGATTTTCAATCAAGCGCTGCAGCTTATATTATTAATAATTTGTTGTTTGGTAATTATTATTGAATTAATGTATAAAACCGTATTTTGCAGATCAACCACAACTAATTATTCAATGATTTACAATAAAATATTTCTAGGCTTTTTTCTTTTAATTTTCGCCTATATTTCGCCATCAGAGGGGCAAACTCAAGAAGAGTTTAAGATTACCCATTTGCCGTATTTGCAAGCATTAACGGATACGTCAGTTCAAATAATATGGACCACAAACAAGCCAGCTATTTCCTGGGTTGAGCTTGCTGATGATGATGGAACTCATTTTTATAAGCAAGAACGGCCTAAGTTTTTTGCCGCTCAATACGGCTTTAAGACCGTTTCTCAAGTTCATAAAGTAGAGTTGAGAAACTTAAAACCATCGACCTCTTACAGGTACCGTGTTTACAGTCAGGAGGTATTAGACCATCAGTGGGTAAATGTTAGTTATGGGAAAACTGTTGCTACCAGCGTATATAGGCAGGAGCCTCTAACTTTTACGACATTAGGAAATGAAAAGGAAACCAGGTTTGCTGTCATCAATGACATCCACGGCAGGGTGGAGGTGATGAATAAGCTTTTGGACTTATCGAATTTGGAGAATAAGGATTTTGTCGTTTTTAATGGCGATATGGCTAATAGCCTACTAGATGAAGATCAGATGTTCGATGACTTTATGGATACGGCAATTGAGCGATTCGCTAGTGAAATACCTATGTTTTATGCTAGGGGTAACCACGAAACTAGAGGACCCTTTGCAGCGAAATACCCAGAGTACTTCCCAAGCCCAACTGGTGAGCTCTATTATCAGTTTGAGCACGGTGATGCTGCATTTATTGTACTAGACTGCGGTGAGGATAAACCGGACTCAGATATCGAGTACAGTGGAATTGTGGATATGGATGCTTATAGAACTATTCAGGCTGACTGGCTTAAGAACGCCGTTGAAAAGGAAGCATTCAAGGATGCAAAATATAAAGTGGTGATTTGTCATATGCCGCCCTTTGGAGGATGGCATGGAGAGATTGAGATTTTAGAAAAGTTTGTTCCCATACTCAATCAGGCAGGTGTACAGGTGATGATTTCTGGACACTTACATAGACATATCATCCAAGAGAAAAATGCAGAGGTGCATTTCCCAGTAATCGTAAACTCCAATAACAACCTGCTAGATGTGCTTATAAATTCGGATAAGGGGAGCTTTAAAATTCTAGATCAGCAGGGAAAAGTGGTGGATGAGGTTTCTATAAATCCTTTGCATTAGTCGCGTCGTTTTCAGGAGTTTATTAAATGGATCTGTAGTTTTTAATTTTTGAGTTAAACTTTCATCTAAGATCGTAGTCATAGAGAGTATAAAGGTATTATTGATAACTTAAACTTGAAAGCTATGAGAAACAAAATTGCTTATTTAATTACCCTAGTCTTTATGTTTTTTGCCTTTCAATCTCTGCAGGCGCAGAGTTACCATAAGGGGAAAA
>DXEZ01000330.1 GCA_019114715.1 Candidatus Sphingobacterium stercoripullorum
AAGTATTAACTCCAGAGGAGAACATGGGTGACGTAATGGGTGACTTAAACCGTCGTCGTGGACAAATGCAAGGAATGGATACTCGTAACGGTGTTCAAGTAATCCGTGCTATTGTTCCATTATCTGAAATGTTTGGTTACGTAACACAATTACGTACGATTACATCAGGTAGAGCAACTTCAACAATGGAGTTTGATCACTATGCAAATGCCCCTAGCGATGTTCAAGAGGAAGTAATTGCAAAATCAAAAGGACAATAATAATTTCAAATACGTCTAGTCTCTCTTTGTTGTAAATAGCTCTAACTAAGAGAGACTTCACAAACATTAAAACAATATGAGCCAAAGAATCAGAATTAAGCTTAAGTCGTATGACTACAACTTGGTTGACAAGTCAGCTGAGAAAATCGTTAAAACAGTAAAACCTACTGGTGCAGTAGTTAGTGGTCCAATTCCTCTTCCTACAGACAAAAAGATTTATACTGTACTTCGTTCACCACACGTTAATAAAAAAGCACGTGAGCAGTTTGAGCTTTGCTCGTATAAAAGACTGTTAGATATTTATTCATCTAACTCTAAAACTGTAGACGCATTAATGAAGCTTGAATTACCGTCCGGTGTTGAAGTTGAAATTAAAGTGTAGTTATTCACTAGTTTAGTGCTATAAAAAAGGCTATCTCAAAAAGAGGTGGCCTTTTTTAGTATAAAGAAGCTCCTTAACTCTACCCCAATAATCATCCTTCCCTTAAGAATAATTAAAGCCTCCTAAAGAGGTATCTTATACTCCAGACATAGAGATTAGAATACAACACTCAAGCACACTCTAGAGCCTCTAATTAAGCCTTTGCGCTACAAAGTATCTTGTAGTTAAATACAAGAAATGAAAAAAGGCTTAGAATTTCTCCCAAGCCTTAATTACAAAATCAAAAGTTAAAATTAACTCTCTTGCTTTAATAGTTCAATACGTGTAGTCATATCATCCATAATCGCATCGACATCCGATCCACTACCCACACTAATAAAACGAATATCTCCAGACTTATCGATAAATATTTTTGTTGGGATACCACTAACTTCATAAGCAGACACAACCGCTTTATCCTTATCCTTCATTTCGTCTAATAGAACATGGAAACTGTAGTTATTCTCCGTGATAAAGTTTTCCACTACCTCTTTATAATTTTCTTCTCTTTGCCATGTTGCAATAAACAAGATAGCTACCTCAGAATCATCGGCATACTTTTCAACGACCTTTTGCATCCCTGGGAATGAATTTATACAAGGTCCACACCAAGTTGCCCAGAAATCGATAATGACTATCTTATCTTTGTAGTCTGCGAGAGAAACTTCTTTCCCATCCAAACCTACAAGAGTAAAACCAGGTGCATCTTTGCGAATCATTTCTGATTTGTACTTTGCAATTTTCGCCTCCTTAACCTGGTCGTTTAAAGCCACTTTAAAGCGCTCCACATCCGACTTACCTTGATTCAATTCTGTATATATAGCAGCAATCTTCTCTAAAATCGATTCGTCCGCGTTTGCGTGAACGTAATAGCTTTCAAGCGCTCTGAATGCATCCAGTTTTTTTCCAGCTTTATTGTAATTATCTGAAAGTAAAACAACATCTGCTGAGGTTAACGTAGAAGGATCTGCACTTTTCTTAGCTTCTAAAACCTCTACTGCTTTATCTGCGTTGCCTGCTTTATTCAATGCCTCGGCATAACTTGATGCCAATGAACCCAATAAACGAGGGTTTCTACTCTTCTCTTCTTTAGCATTTTCGCCGTTATACGCCTCCTCAATAAGAGCTAAAGCACGTTCGTTCTCGCCTTTCTCTATTAACTGTTTGCTCAGACTCATAAATTGCGAAGACATACCTCGGGTTCCTCTAATTTCTTCAACGACTGTGTTAAGCTCCTGATACGCTCCTTCTTTAATTAATTGAGAAGCTAATCTAGAACTAGCCATATCATAGAAACTAACCGTATTAAAACCAAAGTCCCCTTTATTATCTTTTAAGTCTTGCTCAAAACGCTCTCTAGGAAACTTCTTTTTCCACTTATCGTACTCTTTAAGTTTTTTTGCAGCAGAAAGCTTCTCATTATCCAAAATTGCATTAAAAGCCTGCTCCCTAGCAGTAATTCCCTTCGGGTATTTCTTGGCTAACCCCTCACGTACTTTATCTCCTTTTTCTTTCTCTCCTATATAAGAATAAATGGAGGCACCCATAAGATTTTTATATTCCGACTTAGCCTTAATTAGGGCTTCTACTTCAAGATTTAACTTAGCTTTTGAATCGTCTTCAGGATTGGATAGAAGCTTATTGACTTCATTTACAATTTCTGAAAGACTGACATTGCTATCCTTTGCCAATTGACCATACGAAGATGGTACACCTAAGAACATCCCTGCAACGAGTGCGGGAAAAATAACTTTTCTATAATTCATACTATAATTTTGTATTAGTCTATTATTACTCTATCAAAGATAATTAAAATTTACTTTTTTGCCCCTTAAAAGTACCGAGAAAGTTAAACGTCTATAATTGTTACATTAGGGTTAAATTCAATAAATCCTCACAAAACTAATAACCCACTTTACCCCCCCCTATAAAGCATATTTACGTATCCTTACATTTTTCACTAAGCACTACCTATTCTAGAATTAACTGAAAATAGCTGGTTTTATCTTATAACATAAAAATAGTGACGTATATTACATTATTGAATAACGACTATCATCTTTCAACTACCGTCTTTTCTCTTACTTTGTACTAGAAACTAAAAGGTTTATTTGATTAACAGCTATGAAGTTAAAAAACAAAACAGCAATAATAACAGGAGGTTCTGGAGGAATTGGATTTACTACGGCAGAACTGTTTTTACAACACGGCGCACGTGTGTTACTAGTTGATATAGATGAAAATGCCCTTAAAGAGGCAGCCGAAAAATTAAACCATGAGTCCCTGAGCTATTTTGCAGCAGATGTTTCTCAAGCTGATCAAGTACAGGCGTATGCTAACTACGCGAAACAAACTTTTAGTACAATAGACATATTCTTCAACAATGCAGGAATCGAGGGGGTGGTAAAACCAATCGAACAGTACCCTGAAGATGTTTTTGATAAGGTATTGTCGATAAACGTTAAAGGTGTTTGGTTGGGACTTAAATATGTATTACCCCTTATGAACCAAGGAGGTAGTATTGTAAATACTTCATCGGTTGCAGGATTATCGGGAACAGCAAATGTGACTGCTTATGTCACTAGTAAGCATGCAGTCATTGGTCTTACTCGCAGTGTTGCTCTCGAGGCTGCTCCAAGAGGAATCCGAGTTAACTCCATCCACCCCTCTCCTGTTGACAATAGAATGATGCGTTCGTTAGAGGCTGGTTTTTCACCTCAAAACGCAGAGCAAGCAAAAGAAGCTTTCCAGCAATCCATTCCTTTAGGTCGATATGCGACTAATAAGGATATTGCAAACGGAGTGTTATTTTTAGCATCCGATGAAAGTAGGTTTATGACCGGTACTAAGCTTGTTATAGATGGAGGAATGACTCAAAACTAACCTTTACCACCTATATTTATACTTATATCTCTAACTATAGCCAAGGAGCTTACCCACTCCTTGGCTTTCTTTAAGGCTTTATAATCGTCCACCCTTGAGCAGCACGAAGTAACAGCTCTCCGTTACCGGTAGGAACATAACCTAAAAAATCATACAATTCACTTTTAGCTATTTTCCGCTCTTTAAGTGTATTTAGGCACTGAGTAACTAAAACTCCTTTTTCTACTAGACCTTGTATGGCTTTCTGGTATCCACTGCCCTTTTTAAAGGCATTCGTACCTCCAGAGAAGGCAACTAATTGGATCTCGACATTGCCTTTCAGCCTAGGATCCTCAAGTAGGTTATTGATGTTTCTAATAGCCTTCTGAATTATTTCATCTGAACCACGATCGAGCTGAAAAATCACCTTATAGGAGGATTCTGTCGCTTTGGCACCTTGATAAGTAGCGTTATCTAGGAGTGCTTTTTCTTGTGAAAATGCATGGCCAGAGAATAAAGTTAACGTTAATAGTAGGGAAATCTGAAAATATAAATGCTTCATAACACAAATTTTAAATGCTAAGGTATCATCTTTAGATCAAATAAGCACGAAATATTTGTCTTACATAAATACCTCCACGACCTATCAACACTTTGGCTGTTAATAGTTCTCTTTAAGGAGCCTTTCCAGTTCATCCGCTGGGAACACGCCCGACTGTCTCCAAGCAACCTTTCCTTCTTTAAAAATAATCAAAGTCGGCACACCTCGAATTCCGAGCTTGGAAGCCAGTTGGGGATTCTTATCCACATCTATTTTTACAATGGAAGCATTATCGCCAATTCTCCCTTTCAAATCTTCTAAAATAGGAGCTTGCTGCTTACAAGGACCACACCATTCAGCATAAAAATCCACCAGCACCGGCTTTTCTTGATTGATTAACTCTTGAAATTTCATATTATTTTTAATTTAATATTTTCGAATTTTCCGCGTTGGCATGCTGCAAGAATTCCCCCCACAACTCGCTAGATTAAATACTGCAAGCACGATAAAAAGAGCGCCCAGAACCGCAATATACCACATTTTAGCTTCTACGCCCTGCCAAAGAATCATAACGCCCATCAGAAGCCTAAACAGGCGCATAAAGTTCCACCCTTTTAAATACTTTATCATAAGTTTCATTTTTTATTTTTTCACCCCTTCAATTCGCAGGACCCATCCGTTACCGAGATGCCCCAGCCCTTCACTTAGTTCGACCTCTTGCTCCTTTAAATAAGTAAAGTTCATACCTGGAAAATCCTCCCCAGCATCCGCTGCACTTAAAAACATGGAAGAATCCCTAGGGCCTCCAATATTGGCATGAGTAGCTTGGTAGTTCTCGTGCCCAGAGGCAAACCCTTCAACGATAAGCTTCCCACCAGGCTTCAAATAAGAAAGCAGTTCTTGATAATAAGCGCGGCGCACCTCTCTTGGAAAATGCACATAAATAAGCACCAGCAAATCAAAGGTTTCTCCAGGGAGAGCCAACTCATCCACTGAGCTCAGCTGGTAATCTATAGAAACTCCTTTTTCCCTAGCCAGCTCCTCGGCTTTGACTTTCCCCGCCTCACTTTGATCAAAAGCTGTAACTTCCCAACCGAGCTGGGCAGCAAAAACGCTATTGCGACCTTCACCCTCGCAGGCAAATAGGGCCGTTTGCGGCTCTAAACTGGGTAGCATTTCTTTTAGGAACGCATTAGGTTCTTTACCGTATACATAATCACTCGCACGGTATCTTAAATTCCAAGATTCTTTACTCATACTACAAAGTTCATCATTTTATTTTTCATACACCGTTACTTTTGTCACATAACACTCAAATCTAAGCGCGCAACTTCGCCCATGCGATCGGGTATAAAGAAATTCCGAAACTAAGTATGCTCTTTAAAGACATCAACTACAGAGTGCCATCTGTTGGTGTAAAAGAGGAAAACGGAATGCTCTTAGCAAACTCTGAGATTCCAAACTTCACCATCTACTATACTACCGATGGTAAAAGTCCAACGATCAACAGCAGCATTTACAATGCTCCCATAACATTTGAAGAGGGCACTACCTATAAATTTGTAGCCATAGATAAAAACAACAAAAGAGGAAGAGTCTCCATCTATGCAAAATAATATTTACTGAAGTGCCTAAGGGAAAATCTATTTTCAATCCCTTAGGCATTTATTTATTTTATGAATTACTAGTTTACCGATTCAAGTCAAATTCGTGGATTCGAATTCAAAGGAATCCCATCATCAATCATCCTGAAGCCTTTGAAAGTGCCTTTTGTATCAACAATCTAAATTTCCATTTGAACCTACCAAGACATAGGAAATTCTATTAGAAGAGGTCCTTAAAATAGTTTCTAGGCATTAATTTTGCTATATATAATATACTCACCAACAACATCTTACAATGCGAAACTATCTTTCATTACTAATCTTAGCAGCATCACTGGCATTTACGGCATGCGTAAAAAAAGATCAAACACCATTATACGACCCTAACGAAGACACTATACTCATGGACGTATCTTATGGAACGCACCCGCAACAGAAAATGGATATTTACCTACCAGCAGGTAGAGATCAAAGCACCCAGTGGGTGGTAACGATTCATGGAGGTGGCTGGGATGGTGGCGATAAGAACGATATTGAAGTTACAGAAGAGATCATTAATCAGCTTAAAAGTACATTTCCCAACAAGGCGCTAATTAACATCAATTACCGCTTAGTGGATGGTGAAAAAAACCAATATCCTGCCGCTGAAGAAGATGTCAAAAGTGCTGTTGAGGATGTTATTAGCAGAAATTTCGATTACCAAATCGGAAAAAATTATTACCTAGCTGGTTTCAGTGCAGGCGCACATTTAGCGGCACTTCAAGCATTAAAACATGGAGAGGAAAATTTATTAGGTTGTATTGCAGTTGCTGGGGCGTACAATTTATCGGGTGCTTACGACTTAGCTCCTTCGGAAACCCAAGGTTATTTAAAAGCATTTCTGGGTGGAACACCGGATGAAGTAGAGGAAAATTATTATCAAGCCTCCCCTATAAACTTTATTTCCCCCAGCGCCACCAAGTTTCTCATATTTCATGGAGAAGAAGACGAATTAATTTCGGTAAATGAATCTATCAAACTCAAGGATAAACTAATAGAACAGGGTGTAGAGGTAACGATTTTCACATACCCAGGAGGTCATGGAATACCACCTGAACACCTAGAAGAAGTCATGGATTACATCACCGATTTCATCAATT
>DXEZ01000331.1 GCA_019114715.1 Candidatus Sphingobacterium stercoripullorum
GAAGAAGATCATATAGAACTCATCTTAGATGCTAATGTTAAGAGTATAATATTAGCCAAGGAAGATGCAGATAATATTGCTGATTATTCTATTATTTATAATACGCTTCAAAAAGATACTTCCAACTCTGAGAAAGAGGCGGTGGAGCATATCTATAGACAACTAAGAAATGCAGAACCACCTGATGAGGAAACAGCTCGTGGAATTATTGATCGTTTGTTTTTCTCTGATAAACGTTACGATTTAGGAGATGTTGGTAGATATCGTATAAATAGGAAATTACAACTTACAATTTCAGACGATGTTAAAGTTTTAACGCGTGAGGATATTATTGAAATTGTTAAGTACCTAATAAATTTAATTAACTCTAAGGCAGAGGTGGATGATATTGATCACTTATCTAACCGTCGTGTTAGAACTGTTGGTGAACAATTATACACTCAGTTTGGAGTTGGTTTAGCTCGGATGGCTCGTACCATTAGAGAAAGAATGAATATTCGTGATAACGAGGTGTTTACACCTACTGATCTGATTAATGCACGTACGCTTTCTTCGGTAATTAATTCTTTCTTTGGAACGAATCAGTTGTCCCAATTTATGGACCAAACCAACCCTCTTGCAGAGGTAACTCATAAAAGACGTTTATCTGCTTTAGGACCAGGAGGTCTATCAAGAGAAAGAGCTGGTTTCGAGGTGCGTGACGTTCACTATACACATTACGGTAGATTGTGTACGATTGAAACACCAGAAGGACCAAATATTGGTTTGATTTCTTCATTATCGGTTCATGCTAAGATTAATAACTTAGGGTTTATCGAAACTCCATACCGTAGGATAGAAAACGGTAGGGTTGTTGTAGAAGAGCCAGTTGTTTATTTATCTGCAGAAGACGAGGATGGTAAAACCATTGCGCAGGCTAATGCGGAACTCGATAAAAAAGGTAACTTCAAGATCGATCGTATTAAAGCAAGGTATGAGGGTGACTTCCCAGTAATCGAGCCTGAAAAACTTGATTTCATGGACGTTTCACCAAACCAGATTACCTCCATTGCAGCATCTTTAATTCCTTTCTTGGAGCATAATGATGCGAACCGTGCATTGATGGGGTCAAACATGCAGCGACAAGCGGTTCCTTTATTGAGATCTGAGGCACCTATTGTTGGTACTGGTCTCGAAGGACGTGTTGCATCTGACTCTAGAACATTAATTAATGCTGAGGGTGATGGTATAGTAGAGTACGTAGATGCGAATGAGATTCACATTCGTTATGAACGTACTGATGAGCAAGAGTTGGTTTCTTTCGACGATGAAGTAAAATCATATACTTTAACGAAGTTTAAGAAAACGAATCAAAACTCATGTATTAACTTAAAACCTATTGTTAGAAAAGGTGAAAAAGTTAAAAAAGGACAAGTTCTTTGCGAAGGTTATGCAACTGAAGCTGGTGAACTTGCATTAGGTAGAAACCTTAAGGTAGCTTTCATGCCTTGGCAGGGTTACAACTTTGAGGATGCTATTGTAATATCTGAAAAAGTTGTGTCTGAAGATCTTTTCACTTCTATTCATATTGATGAATTTGAATTAGAAGTAAGAGATACGAAGCGCGGTGAGGAAGAATTAACTTCTGATATTCCGAACGTTTCTGAAGAGGCTACTAAAGACTTAGACGAGAATGGTATTATTCGCGTAGGTGCTGAAGTAAAAGAGGGTGATATTTTAATTGGTAAAATCACGCCTAAGGGTGAAACTGACCCTTCTCCCGAAGAAAAGCTATTAAGAGCGATCTTTGGTGATAAAGCAGGTGATGTGAAAGACGCCTCTTTAAAGGTTCCACCTTCCATCGGCGGTGTTGTTATTAATACCAACTTGTTCTCCCGAGCTAAGAAAATGTCTAAAGAAGTAGAGAAAAAAGCTCTTGAAAAATTAGAGATTTCTTATGCTAAGGAAACAAAACAGCTGAAAGATCTTTTAATAGAGAAGCTGTTCTCGATAGTAAAAGACAAAACTTGTCGTGGAGTTTCCACGGAATACGGTGAGCTTTTAATTCCTAAAGGTGCGAAATTTACAATCAAGCTTCTTAGCGATTTAGACTACTCACAAGTGAATCCTAGAGACTGGACAAGTGATGAAGATAAAAACACGTTAATTAAGCTAACTCTTCATAACTATAACATTAAAGCGAATGAAGCACTTGGAGCTTATAGACGTGAAAAGTTTGCTATTACCGTTGGTGATGAGCTACCTTCAGGAATTGTTCAAATGGCGAAAGTTTATGTTGCTAAAAAACGTAAACTGAAAGTAGGAGATAAGATGGCGGGACGACACGGTAACAAAGGTATTGTAGCCAAAATCGTACGTCAAGAAGATATGCCATTCTTAGAAGACGGTACGCCAGTGGACATTGTATTAAACCCTCTAGGTGTTCCTTCAAGGATGAACCTTGGACAAATTTATGAAACTGTTTTAGGCTGGGCAGGCTTAAAATTAGGGGTTAAATTTGCTACTCCAATCTTTGATGGAGCGGAGCCAGAAGAGGTTGAATCTTGGATCGAGAAAGCAGGACTTCCACCATCTGGTAGTAGTTACTTATTCGATGGATTAACGGGTGAGCGTTTTGATCAACCTACCACGGTTGGTGTTATCTATATGTTGAAATTAGGACATATGGTTGATGATAAAATGCACGCAAGATCTATTGGACCTTACTCCTTAATTACTCAACAGCCGTTGGGTGGTAAAGCACAGTTCGGTGGTCAGAGATTTGGAGAGATGGAGGTTTGGGCGCTTGAGGCGTTTGGAGCTTCAAACATTTTGCAAGAAATTCTTACAATTAAATCTGATGATGTTGTAGGAAGAGCTAAAACGTATGAAGCGATAGTTAAAGGTAATAACCTACCTACTCCTTCAGTACCTGAATCGTTTAATGTTCTTGTTCACGAGTTACGTGGATTAGGTCTAGAGATTACATTGGATTAATATAAGTTTCCATTTAGTAGCGATACTAAATGGAAGCTTTTACAATACTATTGAGGTATGTCTTACAAAAAAGATAATAAAATAAAAAGCAACTTTACGTCAGTTACTGTTAGTCTGGCGTCTCCGGAAGCAATCTTAGATCGCTCTAGCGGAGAAGTTGTTAAACCAGAAACCATCAACTACCGTACATACAAGCCGGAACGTGACGGACTGTTTTGTGAACGTATTTTTGGTCCTGTTAAGGACTACGAATGTCACTGTGGTAAATACAAGAGAATTCGTTACCGCGGTATAGTCTGTGATCGTTGTGGAGTTGAGGTAACTGAGAAGAAAGTTCGTAGAGAGCGAATGGGTCATATTTCTCTTGTTGTACCTGTAGCTCATATTTGGTTCTTCAAATCTTTACCAAATAAAATTGGATATCTCCTAGGATTACCAACTAAGCGCTTAGATATGATCGTCTATTACGAACGCTATGTTGTCATTCAGGCAGGTATTAAAGAAACTGATGGAATCAGCTATATGGATTTCCTTACGGAAGAAGAATACTTAGATATTCTAGATACACTTCCTAAGGATAACCAGTTTTTAGATGATAACGATCCACAGAAGTTTATCGCAAAAATGGGTGGAGAAGCTTTAGAAGAACTTTTAAAGCGTATTGACTTAGATCAACTCTCCTATGACTTACGTCACCAAGCTGCTAATGAAACTTCTCAACAAAGGAAAAATGAAGCCTTAAAACGCCTACATGTTGTTGAGGCATTCCGTGGTTCTAGAGATCGCATTGAAAATAGACCGGAGTGGATGATTGTTAAAATTGTTCCAGTCATACCTCCTGAGTTGCGTCCTTTAGTTCCATTAGATGGTGGTCGATTTGCGACTTCTGATTTAAACGATTTATATAGAAGGGTAATTATTCGTAACAACCGTCTTAAGCGTTTAATTGAGATTAAAGCTCCAGAGGTGATTCTTCGTAACGAAAAAAGAATGTTACAAGAAGCTGTTGACTCTTTATTTGATAACTCAAGAAAGGTTAACGCAGTTAAAACTGATGGAAATAGAGCTTTAAAATCTCTTTCAGATATCCTAAAAGGTAAGCAAGGACGTTTCCGTCAAAACTTACTTGGTAAAAGGGTTGACTATTCTGCTCGTTCAGTTATTGTGGTTGGTCCTCACTTGGCGCTGCATGAGTGTGGTATTCCTAAAGATATGGCGGCAGAGTTATACAAGCCGTTTATCATACGTAAATTAATTGAAAGGGGAATAGTTAAGACTGTTAAATCTGCGCGTAAAATAGTAGATAGGAAGGATCCAGTTGTATGGGATATTCTAGAGAATGTTCTTAAAGGTCACCCGGTATTATTAAACCGTGCACCAACTCTTCACAGGTTGGGTATTCAAGCGTTTCAGCCTACCCTAGTTGAAGGTAAAGCGATTCAACTTCACCCATTAGTGTGTACTGCGTTTAACGCTGACTTTGACGGTGACCAGATGGCTGTTCACTTACCTTTAGGTAATGCGGCTATTTTAGAAGCACAAATTTTAATGTTGGCTTCTCATAATATCCTAAACCCTGCAAACGGTACTCCAGTTACAGTACCTTCGCAAGACATGGTATTGGGTCTTTACTACATTACTAAGGGAAGAAAGTCTACACCTGAAGTTCCAATGAAGGGTGAGGGCGGAGTTTTCTATTCACCTGAAGAAGTTATTATAGCGTACAACGAAAGTAGACTTGATCTACACGCTATGATAAAAGCGAAAGTTAGTATCAAACAAAAAGATGGTTCTTTCTTAGACCAAATTGTTGATACGACTGTGGGTAGAGTTGTCTTTAATGAAATTGTACCTGAGGAGGTAGGATTTATTAATGAGCTCTTAACTAAAAAATCTTTAAGAGATATTATTGGAGATATTGTTAACCTGACGGGTATGGCTCGTGCAGCACAATTCTTAGATGATATTAAAGAGATGGGCTTCAATGCGGCCTTCAAAGGTGGTTTGTCATTCAACCTTCAGGACTTAAACATTCCTTCTTCCAAATTTGAGTTAATTGACCAAGCTTCTGAAGAAGTTGAAGAAGTAATGAACAACTACAATATGGGTTTCATTACCAATAATGAGAGATACAATCAAATTATTGACGTTTGGACCCGTATTAATAATAAATTGACCTCTAATGTTTTGGAGTTATTGGCAAAAGATAACCAAGGTTTTAACCCGGTTTATATGATGCTTGACTCTGGTGCTAGGGGTTCTAAAGAGCAGATTCGTCAGCTTTGTGGTATGAGAGGGCTAATGGCTAAACCTCAAAAGTCTAGCGCTTCAGGCGGTGAGATTATTGAAAACCCAATTCTGTCAAACTTTAAAGAGGGACTTTCTGTACTAGAGTACTTTATTTCTACTCACGGTGCTAGAAAAGGTCTTGCGGATACGGCTCTAAAAACTGCCGATGCGGGATATCTAACACGTCGTCTGCATGATGTTGCTCAAGACATGGTTGTTGTTGAGGAAGACTGTAATACACTTCGTGGAATCTTTGTGACGGCATTAAAGGAAAACGATGAAATCGTTGAACCGTTATACGACCGTATTTTAGGTCGTGTTCCGTTACACGATATTTATCATCCTGAAACAGACGAGTTGATTATTGAGGCTGGAGAGGATATAGATGAGGCTACGGCACATCAAATAGAAGATGCAGGAATTGAAGGAATTGATATTCGTTCGGTATTAACTTGTGAGGCTAGAAGAGGAGTATGTACAGCTTGTTACGGACGTAACTTAGCGTCAGGTAAAAAAGTTCAACTGGGTGAGGCTGTTGGTGTTATTGCCGCGCAGTCAATTGGTGAGCCGGGTACACAGTTAACACTTCGTACTTTCCACGTGGGTGGTACAGCTTCCAACATTGCATCGGAATCACAAATCGTTTCGAAGCAAGAAGGTACTGTTGAGTTTGAAAATATTCGTACTGTTTCATCTCCAAATAGCGAAGATAAACATAGAATTGTTTTAGGTCGTTCTGGTGAACTTAGGATTGTTAAAGATGGCAAAGTTCTTTTCCATCAAAACGTTCCTTATGGTTCTAATATTTTTGTTAAAGAAGGCGATAAGGTAACTAAAGGTCAAGAGTTAGTTTCTTGGGACCCTTACAACGCTGTAATTGTTTCGGAATTCCCAGGTAAGATTGAATTCGAAGCAATTATTGAAGGAATTACCTACAGAGATGAATCCGATGAGCAGACGGGACACAAAGAGAAGGTTATTATTGAAACTAGGGATAAAACCAAAAACCCTGCTATTCGAATAGTAGATAATAAAGGTAATATTCTCCGTACTTATAATATACCTGTTGGTGCACACGTTTCGGTTTCCGATGGTGCGAAGGTCAAGGAAGGCGCAATTCTTGTTAAGATTCCTAGATCTACAGGAAAGACTCGAGATATTACAGGTGGTCTACCACGTGTTACCGAGTTGTTTGAAGCAAGGAACCCGTCTAACCCAGCAGTAGTTACTGAAATTGATGGAGTTGTTACACTTGGTGGTATTAAGCGTGGTAATAGAGAGATTTCTATTGAGTCTAAGGATGGACAGATTAAAAAGTACTTAGTGCCTTTATCTAAACACATCTTAGTTCAGGATAATGATTTCATTAAAGCAGGTATGCCACTATCAGATGGCGCTACCTCACCAGCAGATATACTAGCAATTAAAGGACCTTCAGCAGTTCAGGAGTATATTGTAAATGGTATCCAGGAAGTTTACCGCTTACAAGGTGTTAAGATTAATAACAAGCACTTTGAAGTAATTGTGCATCAAATGATGCAGAAGGTGAATATTATGGATCCAGGTGATACCATATTCCTAGAAAAAGAAGCTGTAGATAAGTGGGACTTCATCACAGAAAACGATTCACTTTACGATAAGAAAGTGGTTGAAGATGCAGGAGACTCTCCGACTCTTCGTCCAGGTCAAATTGTAACCTTACGTGAGCTTAGGGAAGAAAACTCCTTGTTAAAGCGTCAAGATAAAAAGACTGTAACAGTTAGAGATGCTGTTCCAGCTACTTCTAGTCCGCTATTACAAGGTATTACAAGAGCTTCCTTAGGAACCAAATCGTTTATCTCTGCTGCGTCTTTCCAAGAGACTACAAAAGTATTGAACGAGGCTGCTATTGCAGGTAAACGTGATAAGCTTTTAGGATTAAAAGAAAACGTCATTGTTGGACATTTAATACCTTGTGGTACTGGAATGAGAGACAATCAGGATATCATCGTGGGTTCCAGAGAGGAATACGAACAATTATTGGCTTCCAAAGAAGAGGAGTAATCCCTTTTCAAAGTCTTAAAAATACTATTATTACAGCCAGCTATATGCTGGCTTTTTTGTTTTCGTATTCAGAGGGTTTAATGGCTTTTAAGAACTGATGACTGGTTCCTATAAGAGTCAGTAACCAAAAAAATAGGTGTGCAGCTCACCAACTGCATGTTTGATTCTTCAATAATATTCGTAAATTGTGCCTGTGTAAAACTCATAAGTCTAGTTTTTTAGTAGTTAATTAATCAAAGATAAAAAACTTGCGTTTTACACACATTTTAGAAAAGTATCCTATATTGAGTTTAAAACCTGTACTTCATAGGTCGCATAAACAATAGGGGTTAAGCCCTATAAAATGAGCCTAAAAAAAACAGTAGAAACGTTTAAGTAACTACTGTTTTACACTGTTATATAGTGTGACAATTATACCCTATTCAGGTATGCTTTAAATATTATTTAGCATTAGCTATCCAAGCTTCTACATCTTGTTTTTGAGGTAAATCTATTTGAAGCTTCAGCTTTTTACGCATTCCCCCTAAGTCATTGAATACTTTGTTCGGGTTCGCCTCGCCGAGAGCCTCTACCGTTAAGAATCCCATTTTTTGTAATGCCGGAACCCAATCTGCGGGTACGCCTACGTTTACAAAATCTTCAACAGTACTTACTGTGCTCTTCTTCTCCGGTCTCATTTGAGGGAAGAACAGTACTTCTTGGATCGATGCTTTGTTGGTTAAGAACATGACTAAACGGTCGATTCCTATACCTAAACCAACTGTTGGAGGCATGCCGTATTCTAATGCGCGAATAAAATCGTGGTCAATGAACATCGCCTCTTCATCTCCTTTTTCTGATAGCTTGAATTGATCTTCAAAACGCTGCAATTGGTCTATTGGATCGTTTAACTCCGAGTAAGCGTTTGCTATTTCTTTACCGCAAACTATAATTTCAAACCTTTCGGTCAACTCCGGGTTATCTCTATGTCTTTTGCTTAAAGGGGACATTTCAATAGGGTAGTCTGTTATGAATGTCGGTTGAATGAAGTTTGGCTCGCACTTTTCTCCAAATATTTCATCGATTAACTTACCTTTCCCCATAGTATCGTCAACTTCAACCCCAAGGTCTTTTGCTGCTTGACGGATGTCGTTTTCAGATTTTCCTGTTATATCAAAACCCGTATACTTTTTAATTGCATCGGTCATGCTAATTCTAGCATATGGTGCCTTGAAGTCTATTTGGTGTTCTCCAAATTGAGCTATAGAACTACCGTTTACTGCTACTGCACAATGTTCAAGTAGTTTCTCGGTAAAGTCCATCATCCAGTTGTAATCCTTGTATGCAACGTAGATTTCCATTACTGTAAACTCTGGATTATGGGTTCTATCCATGCCTTCATTTCTGAAGTTTTTAGCAAATTCATACACGCCATCAAACCCACCAACTATTAATCTCTTTAGATACAATTCATTGGCAATTCTAAGGTATAATGGAATGTCTAAAGCATTGTGATGTGTCACAAAAGGCTTGGCTGCAGCACCTCCGGGGATAGACTGTAAAACAGGTGTTTCTACTTCTAAATAACCTGCTTCATCAAAGAATTTACGCATTGCGCTTATTAGCTTTGTGCGCTTAACAAATATC
>DXEZ01000039.1 GCA_019114715.1 Candidatus Sphingobacterium stercoripullorum
CACGGTAATCGGAGCGAATGGAAGTTTACCCGCCAGCTATTAGCAGTGGGACAAGACTTCACTATGGGCGTAATCAATACGGAAGGGGAGGTCATTGTGCCCTATGAGTATAGCAAAGCAGAGGTGCTCGCCAATGGCTACTTGCGCCTAGTAAAAGAAGTCAGTGAAAGTAAGTGTAACCTGTATTTTGCCGATAACAAGGGCAAGCTGATTCATAAGGATTCTTTTTCTCAGCATCCTTATTGCGGAGATTACGAAGGGGACCCCTTAGTGCATAACCTCTTAGTGACGAGCGCTATCGACGGCGATGGGGAAACCGTTTATGGGCTAATGGATTTAAAGGGGAATGAGTGCGCTAAGCCTCAATATACCAACTTGCAAATGCGGGGCAATAATGGGTTTATTGCTCAAGTAAAAAGCCTAGTAGAGGATGATTATATGTTTACGGTTGGCTTACTCAATAATAAGGGGGAAGAAATAATTCCTTCTGTGTTTGAGTCGGTCATATTTGATGTTTATGAACCTTTAGCAGGAGGGGATACTATTCCCGTAAAATTGGGGGAGTATTATTTTTACATCGACAAACAGGGGCAGGTTTTACCTTTTATCAGCCGAGAGCTGGGAGATGGGTTCTGGTAGACAGGTGACTAGGATTTGAAAAGTGAAAGTTTCTAATTAACTTCACTAAATAATTTCGGCTGACTTTAATCCCGTAGGATTTTTTGTAAAACTAAATTTGTATGAGAAAAAAAACTGTTTTATTGTTTTTAATGTTTTTGAGCTTTCAAATAATTGCTCGAGAGCTCGAATCTGGCTTTACACAATTGATCCTAAAACTCCCAGAAAAGCCGCAGCCTCATATCCTTTATTATAATGCGTTGAGTGGTATGAAGCCAGCAAGTTTTACTAAAATTGATGAGGATACTTATCTCTATAGGTTTTATTCTATAGGTCCGACGGGAATTAGGCTGACCATGGATGAGGAGGTCTACCCGTTCTTGATAGCTGCAAATAGCACAAGTACCATAAGTTATGACTTAGGTAGCAAAACATATTCTTACCAGGGGGAATATGAAGGGACTTTTAAGGAGAGTTTAGCTATTTATAAGTCAACAGAATTGATAGTAAATCACTTTGTCTACTCCGATAAGAAAGCTAATCGCAAACTTTATGATAGTTCATTGGACTTTAAAAACGATCATCTGGAATTCGTAGATAGCCTGACGAAACGTTATTCTTCTAGTTTTGAGTATAGAGACGCGCATACGTTCTTTTACAATTCTTTAATGAACTTTATGAACTCCTCTTATCTAGATTTTGATCAGGCCATACGAAGGCATAATCGTAATTATGGATTGGATAGTGTAGAGGTGGAAAAGAATATTCCTGAGCGGGATTTGGATTATTATGACGGAATTATTGAACGTTCTTTTTCTGGGGATTCCTTATTAATATCCGCAGATCTATACAGTTTTATAAGTGCACTAATTCAGGACCCGATACTTGATTTGCCTGATATTGTTGAATCAGCCTCCTCTTATAAGGAAAAACTGCAGGCTTCGCTGGATTGTTGGTTTAAAGGGAATGAACTGTTCTATGAGCTCATCCTTGGAGTTGCCTACAGTCATCAAATTAATGAAATGGGGCCTTTAAATCCCGGGCAGCAAAAGGAAATATTGGATTTTTTTACGCATTCCTCAATAGCCGATTATCTTTTATATGAAAACGATAAACTAGCTCAGCTTGAAGCGCAGTCGAAAGATGTTAATTATCTCCCCAGTTTCGATCAAGGTGAAGATGCTTTTAAAGCGATATTGGAGAATTACCTGGGAAAGATTGTCTTTGTAGACTTCTGGGCGACCTGGTGTGGGCCATGTATTTTTGGGTTCAAAGAAACGGACATTTTAAAAGATAAACTTTCAGATAGGCAGGATGTGGTATTCCTATACATTACTGATGAATCCTCCAATGTCAAGCTCTGGCGGGAATACGTGTCAACTATGAAAGGGACACATTATTTCATTAAAAAAAGTGAGATGCATGATATATATGAAGCGTATAATTTTTCAAGCATTCCCAATTACTTTCTCATCGATAAAGAGGGAAAGGTGGTGGATAGCTTTAAGGGGATAACAAGTCACGAGAAATTTTACGAGAGTATTTCTAATATAAAATAGGGCTCTGTCCTTAGAGTTTGTAGATGGATAACTGTTTCTTTCTTGGCTGTTAAGACACTTCATATCTAAGAAGGCTAAAGGTTTTACAAAAATGCTAGACGATGTTTTGGGTAGAATCACTGTTTAAGAATTCATAGTATATCTGCCCAACAATAAGGTATTGCTATGATTGAACCAAGAGCATTTTGAAAGAGGGAAATTCAAAAAAGCTTACTGGGAAACATAAAGGATAAAGATGTTCTCTGCTAAGGTTTTACTTTTATGCTACTCGGTAGCACTTTGAAATACTCTTTAAAGGCTGTAGAAAAATGATGAGGATGCTTGTATCCGATTGCGTCACTAACTTGATTGACCTGAAAACCTGATCGTAGCATGTCTTTGGCTTTTTCCATGCGCATGGTATGTCTGTAGGTAAATACCGTGCTACCGAATAACTGCCTAAACCCTTTTTTTAGTTTGAAGTCATTTAGACCCACCTGATGTGCTAGATCTATTAAGGTATAGCTTTTATCGATGTTTTCTACAATGTATACTTTGGCGGCTCTGAGTTTTTGAATGTCTTCATAGCTCAATCCTATCTCTGCATTGTATATGTCCTTTTGCACTTGCAGGGATTCAAAAATTAGGTGGACTAGGGAAAGGATTTTGGATTCAATGAAAATACATTTTATGGGGCATTCTTCAGAGCATTGTTGAATTTCTTTAAGCACGCTGTGCATGGTAGCATCTAGTTCTCCTATCTCGTTGTTATTAATTCTTAGATCTTCAGCCCGCTCTGCATCAATAGCAACCAGGAGTATTTTTTGGGTGAGTTCGATCTTAATTTCTACCGATTCGTGCATAGACAAACAAAGATACTGGTGCGCCGAAAGAGAAAACTCATTTTCAAGGAGGCTACAATCCCCTTCTATAACAATGCATAACAAATATCCCGTTTGCGTATAAGCTAAATTTAAAGTGACAGGGTGCTTTGATTCCAAGTCTAGTAAAAGATAATTCAACTTGCTGAATCGCAATTCGCTTATATGTAGGCTTTTAGATATAATATGAGATGAGGTGGTATCCGCTCGATATTTGACCCTCGTATGGATAGGAGACCTAAATAATTCTCGTCTAGAGCCTTCTTCGATCAATCTTACTTTCATATTAATCCCGTTTTCGTGGTATAAATTCCCTTATTCGTTGCCTTTGTTGTTAAAAATCAATCAAATTTGCACAATTAAATGGAATTAATCTAATTAAAAATAGTGAAATATTTAAAATTATCCTTCGTTATATCAATTTGCTTCCTGGGGTTACAGGTTCGTGCGCAGCAAAAAGTAACTTTTGATACCTTGGAAAACAATGTTCTGGACGAGGTAGTGATTACAGGTCAGTTCGAGCCTCAGTCCATGAAAAACTCGGTATACAAAGTGAGGACCATAAGTAGCGAGGAAATTAGATTGCGTGCATCCACTACTGTAGAAAATATTTTGAATACCCAGCTAGGAATGCGCTTTTCAAATGATTTAACTTTAGGTGAGTCTGATATTCAGCTCATGGGTATGTCTGGGCAGAATGTAAAAGTCTTGATCGACGGTATTCCCCTAGTGGATCGTGGAGCGACTAAGCAAAGCCTCAGCAATATAGATGTGAATAATATTGCGCGTATAGAAGTGGTTGAAGGTCCTATGTCTGTGATGTACGGCACCGATGCGCTAGCCGGTGTTATCAATATTATAACAAAAAAGGGAAATGGCAACGATAACTTGCTAATCACTGCGCGTATACAAGAGGAAACTACGGGAAATGAGTACAATGCTTTCAATAAAGAGGGTACACATAACGGTAGTCTGGGTGTTGATTGGGAGAAAAATGGTTGGCAGATCAAAGGCTCAGGTAGCCGAAATAACTTTGGCGGTTGGCAGGGGACCAGCACTGGGCGGGTATTGGACTGGAATCCTAAAGATCAATGGCTGGCCTCTGGAACACTAGGTTATAGAAACAACAAAACCAACACTTGGTACCGCTTAGATTATTTAGATGAAGATATATACAGCCCCGGCGTACTGAACACCAATAATTTAAAAGCGGTGGACAAAAACTACCTGACCTCCAGGTATAATCATGTTGTTCAGTCGGAGTGGCAGATGAATTCCTGGATGAGCATTTCTGGCGCTGCCTCTTATCAAAATTATGAGCGTACCACCAGAACTATGATGCATGATTTTAAAAACAATACTGCAGAGCTTACTACCGGAGCAGGAGAACAGGATGTAGCAAAATTCACCTCCATGATATTTAGAGGAACGTTACAATATAAACTGACCGAGAAGGTGTTTTTACAACCGGGACTGGAAATCAATAGTAATACCGGATCTGGAGAACGGATCAAAGAAGAGCCAACGATTAATGATTATGCATTCTTTGTTTCATCTGAATTGAAGCCTCTGAATTGGCTGAATATTCGTCCAGGAG
>DXEZ01000332.1 GCA_019114715.1 Candidatus Sphingobacterium stercoripullorum
TCTAAATACCTGGCGCAAGACTCGATGACCTCCAGTGAGTTCAAGTAGCATTCGTAAGCCGTATCTCCCCAAGTAAATAAACCGTGAGAGCCTAGCATGATGCCTCGAATATCAGGATTCTTCTCTAAGGCAGCTCTCAGCTGAAGCCCTAAATCAAAACCCGGTCGCTGCCAACCTACCCAAGCGATGCTATCGCCAAATATTTCCTTCACTATTGCCTCTCCATCTTTTGCAGCAGCAATCGCTATAGCTGCATCCGGGTGCAGGTGATCAATATGTTTGAACGGTAAAAAGCCATGCAGTGGAGTATCGATTGATGGCGCTTTGGAATCCAAATCGAAAATACAGTGGTTGAATAAGGCAACCATTTCATCTTCATGCTCAATCCCTTTATATATCTTCTCTAAGTTATGTAAACGATCAACATACAAAGCAGCTAAACCCGATTTCTTCAATGTGCCGATATCACCTCCCGAACCCTTGATCCACATCACCTCCACCTCTTCTCCAGTCAAAGGATCCTTTTCTACTACTTTACACGAGGTGTTTCCACCACCGTAGTTGGTAATTCTTAAGTCAGAACCCAATAAATTTGAGCGGTATAAAAGTAAGGCCACTTCATCCCCTTCTAACTCTTTGGCCTTCTTATCGTCCCATAAATAATTTACATGCTTTAATGTTGATATATCCATTTTTATTTATTTTTATCAATTAATTTTCAATTCTTTTTTATAAAATAACTCCAGTAGCCTATTCCAAGGTACGTGCAAAACCTACTACACAAATCGCTAACATCATAATAGCGATACCAGCTATAATAGAACGGTAAGCTGGTTTGCTCACGCCTTTCCATTCCTTTAAAATAACCCCCCATGCATTGGAAATAAGGATAATAAATGCCATGTGTAAAATCCATGAGCTGGCTCCATTACCCAGTTTACTTTCTCCCATACCGTAGAAAAAGAACTGCATATACCACATGGTTCCTGCTAAAGCACTCCACAGGTAGTTTGCTTTTAAAGGAGCTTTAATTTTTGCATAGTCTTTATAAGTTCTATTCTTTATTAAAAGATATATACACCAAATGAAGTTGGTTGTAAACCCACCCCAAAGGATGACGATGTAAGACACGTTGTTTTGAAATAAGAACTCACCCTTGCCTGGATTAGCAGCCTTCCAAGCGTCGTTAGCTATATCTGCCAATGGCTTCCCCGACTCAATACCGAAGTTAAAGCTTGCGCTTAGTAGCCCCGCGACTATCGCCACCACTATCCCTTTACCGAAGTCAAACTCAGAGCTGGCATTGGGATCCATGGACTTTAACGATTTTTCTTTCAGCATCCCTGCGCGTGCACAAAAACCAACTCCTATTAAACAAATTAAAAGCCCTATAAGAACAGTAATTCCTGAGATGTGCGTAAAAAAGAAGTCGATCGTATGCTTTCCTTGTTCGGGATTGAAGTAATAATATACAGCCGGTAATAAAGCACCAAAAACCATGGTGAGCCCAAGCATAACACTACTACCTAAAGAAACTCCCAAATACCTTACTCCCAAACCGTAAGTTAACCCACCAATACCCCATAGGGCACCAAATAAAAAAGTAAAGCCCAATAGTGTAGGACTCCCTTGGCCAATAATAGCCCAAAAGTCAGGAATCGTTAAGTAAGCAGCTACAGGTGGCACAATAATCCATGAAAAGAGCCCACCTAAGATCCACATTGATTCCCAAGACCACTCTCTTACCCTTTTATAAGGCACATAGAAACTTCCAGAGGCGAAGCCTCCAATAAAATGATAGATGACTCCAAGTATTGCGTTCATTTATTAGTCTTAAATTAGTTTTACATGATTAACGATGCAAAATATTAATTGCCCGTAAACTAACTGTTATGCACTATCATGTTTAACCGGACTAATAATTATTGAATTCTGCGATATTTTGAGTATTTTGTATTCTAATGTAGGAGTTGGTATGAAAAAACAGTTAATAGAAATAAAATCCACTGTACTCTATTTACTTCTCCTTTTGCCCGTTTTTGGCCTCAAAGGAGAAGAGAAGCACCTCGACTTAAACCAAGCTAAGGTAGACACAGCCACATTTGCAGCGGGATGCTTTTGGTGTGTAGAAGAGCAATTCAAGAGCCTAAGAGGCGTCCAAAAAGTAATCCCTGGTTACAGGGGAGGTCATACAAAAAATCCAAGTTACGGGCAGGTTATCACTGGAAAAACGGGCCATGCAGAAGCCTGTCAAATACTATTTGACCCTTCGGTCATTTCTTATTCGGAACTCTTAAAAGCATTCTTCATCGCACACGACCCTACGCAATTAAATCGTCAAGGAAACGACATAGGCACGCAATACCGATCGGCTATATTCTACCATTCAGCCCGGCAAAAACAGCTGGCAGAGTTTTTCATCAAACGGTTAAATGAACAAAAGGCATATAAAAATGAGATTGTGACGACCGTTTCTAAGAAAAGTAAGTTCTATCTTGCTGAAAGCTATCATCGAGATTATTACGCAAACAATCCGGATGATCCGTACTGCCGCTTAGTCATTAAGCCGAAGATGGATCGATTCAAAAAGGTATTTGCAGAGAAACTTAAGCCATAGGCTATGAAAAATATTTTAATTATTTCCCTTTTAATAAACTGCTGTATTGTTAATTTAGCATTAGCACAACATCACCATGGAGGTAAAAATATGAACAAAACAAACAACCCTTATTATTCAAGAACAGATGAAGCACA
>DXEZ01000333.1 GCA_019114715.1 Candidatus Sphingobacterium stercoripullorum
AAACCGACGCTCAAGAACATTATAGGCAGCTCCTAAATGCCCAAGACTCTTTACTAGCTCAAGGCCTAACGAGCATTGTTGATGCGGGCTTAAACGACGAGCAAATAACTTTACTAAAGCAGTTTTATGCGCAAGACGATCTGAAGATTAGAACCTACGGAATGATTGCAGTAAATAAAGACAACTTGCATGAAGTCGTAAAAAGAAAACCCTTCAATAACGGTAGATTCTCATTAAGGGCAGTAAAAATATTAGCTGACGGAGCTTTAGGTTCACGTGGAGCATGTTTAATGGAACCTTATTCTGATAAGCCTGATACAAAAGGCTTTTTATTAGAATCGCCCGAGACGCTAGAGGAAATAATTAAAGCGGTTTCTGCAACCCCTTTTCAAATCAATGCACACGCCATAGGGGATTCTACTAACCGGCTACTTTTACAGCTCTATGGTAAATATGCTGAAGGTAAGAAAGACGCTCGCTGGAGAATAGAACATGCTCAAATCTTAAAAGAAGAGGATTTTAAATACTTCAAGGAACACCGTATCATCCCTTCCATTCAACCTATTCATGCGATATCGGATATGGGTTGGGCAGAAGATAGAATAGGTCCTGAAAGGATTTCAAATGCTTATGCTTATAAAAAGCTCCTAGATAATTCGGGCTTAGTAGCCATAGGCACAGACTTCCCTGTAGAACATTTCAATCCATTCCATAACTTCCATGCAGCTGTAGCTAGAAAAGATGAACATGGAAACCCTAATGGTGGGTTTCAAATTGAAAATGCTTTATCCCGTAAAGAAGTATTAAAAGGGATGACCATTTGGGCAGCCTATAGCTGCTTTCAAGAAAAGAAGCGCGGAAGTATTGAGAAAGGGAAAGATGCAGACCTAATTATTTTAAACAAAGACCCCATGACGGTAGATTTAGAAGAAATTAGAGATATAAAAGTTCTAAGGACAATTATCGGAGGTGAGATACTATTTAAAAAAGGTGAGCCTAATTAGACCCACCTTTTTTAAAACTGCTTATAGTATATAGTACTATCGATAAAGAAGATTATTATACTTCCATATCGAACAAATGCTTTTCAGCATGGTAAGAGGAACGTACCAATGGGCCAGATTCAACGTATTTGAATCCCATCTCCATTCCAATATCACGGTATTTATCAAATTGCTGTGGAGTTACCCAATCTATTACCGGGTGGTGTGCCTTGGAAGGCTGCAAATACTGCCCTAAAGTGATTACGTGTACACCTACATTGCGTAAGTCTTGCATAGCCTCTACAACATCTTCTTCTTTTTCCCCAAGCCCAAGCATAATTCCTGATTTGGTTCTAAGTCCTGCTTCAGAAATTCTTCTTAGACATTCCAAAGAACGATCGTATTTAGCCTGGATTCTTACTTGACGAGTTAATCTACGTACCGTTTCTAAGTTATGAGAAACCACTTCTGGACGTTCAGCAATAACCCTATCCAAATTCTCCCATACCCCTTTAAAATCGGGAATTAATGTTTCCAAGGTAGTTCCTGGGCTTTCTCTACGAATTGCTTTAATCGTTTCTGCCCAAATAATTGAACCTCCATCCTTTAACTCATCCCTATCAACAGAAGTTATAACACAGTGTTTAACTCCCATCAATTTCACGGAGTCTGCAACCCTATTGGGTTCGTCCCAATCCACCGGAAGCGGCCTTCCAGTAGTTACAGCACAGAATGAGCATGAACGGGTACAAATGTTCCCCAAAATCATAAATGTAGCAGTCCCTGCACCCCAACACTCTCCCATGTTCGGACAGTTACCACTTTCACAAATTGTATGTAGTTTATGTTCATCAACAAGTTGACGAACTTTTCTATATTCTTTTCCAACAGGAAGCTTCACCCGAAGCCAATCGGGTTTTTTCTTCATAGTATCAGCTGGTATAACAGGTAGTTCTATCATAGACGCAAAGTTAAACATAAAAAGGCAATTTATACATAATAGGGAGTTTTCCGGTAAAAGATTATGTCAAGTTTTTGACATATAAGAAACTGCTATACAATAAGGGCTATAGCAATAGTCGAAAACCCGTATGTTACATTTCTATATTACGCTTAGGGAAGTAAATAACTAGTATCTAGTTGAATTTGAAGAATAAGTTAGAATTTTTCTATTAAATCCGAATAAAGATTGTAATTTTGCATTCCGACAAACGGGTCGGAATTTCCCTCCAATTGTCTAGGGTAGGTAAGATCAACTACCTGATAACTGTTAAAATAACAATAAACAATTCAATGTCTAAAAACACTTCAATTAAATCCGTTCTAATTATAGGTTCTGGACCGATAATTATTGGGCAAGCCTGTGAATTTGACTATTCTGGCTCACAAGCAGCCTTATCTTTAAAAGAAGAAGGAATAGAGGTTTCCATTATTAACTCCAACCCTGCCACCATCATGACCGATAAGGTTATTGGGGATCACGTTTACTTACTTCCGCTTACGGTGGAAAGTTTAGAAAGCGTTCTTGAGGAGCGAAAGATAGACGCTGTTCTTCCTACCATGGGAGGACAAACGGCCTTAAACCTTTGTATTGAAGCTGATAAGGTCGGCTTATGGGAAAGATACGGAGTTGAAGTCATCGGAGTCGATATTGACGCAATTGAAAAAACTGAAAATAGGGAAGCTTTCCGTCAGCTTATGATCAATATAGGGGTAGGCGTAGCTGAATCCCAAATTGCCAATTCGTTTTTAGAAGGTAAAGAGGCAGCTCAAAACATCGGATTCCCTCTGGTTATACGTCCTTCCTATACTTTAGGAGGTACAGGAGGTGGATTTGTCCATAATAAGGAAGAGTTTGAGTCAGCTCTAAACAGAGGATTACATGCTTCACCAACTCACGAAGTGTTAGTTGAGCAGGCTGTACTAGGATGGAAAGAATTTGAACTTGAGCTGCTACGCGATAAGAATGACAACGTCATCATTGTATGTACCATCGAGAACTTCGACCCCATGGGAGTACATACAGGAGATGCGATTACTGTAGCTCCAGCAATGACTTTATCCGATACTTGCTACCAGGAAATGAGAAATCAAGCGATAAAGATGATTCGCTCTATTGGTAGTTTCGCTGGAGGTTGTAACGTACAATTTTCGGTTAATCCAGAAACAGAAGAAATTATAGCTATTGAAATAAACCCGAGGGTTTCTAGATCATCTGCCCTTGCTTCAAAAGCTACTGGTTATCCAATAGCAAAAATTGCATCTAAGCTTGCACTAGGTTACACCTTAGATGAGCTACAAAATCAAATTACCAAATCTACCTCGGCATTTTTCGAGCCTACTTTAGATTATACAATAGTTAAGATTCCACGCTTTAACTTCGATAAATTCAAAGGTGCTAATACCGAATTGGGCTTACAAATGAAAGCTGTAGGTGAGGTGATGGGAATAGGAAGAACCTTCATTGAGGCTCTTCAAAAAGCTACCCAATCGCTTGAAACAAATCGTCATGGATTGAGCGCCGATGGAAAACGGTTAAGACAGCTTGATGAGATCATGGATAGCTTGAAAACACCAAATGCAGATCGCTTATTCCACATCAAGGATGCTTTTGACTTAGGTGTACCATTGGAGTCCGTTAGAAGAGCAACAGGCATCGACAAGTGGTTTTTACAGCAAATTCAAGAATTGGTTGAAGTGGAGACCCAATTAAAGAGATATGAACTATCCAACATTCCAAAAGAGTTTTTCTTGACTCTTAAACAGAAAGGATATTCAGACAACCAAATTGCCTGGTTACTAGGTAATGTTACTGAAAATGAGGTCTACGACAGAAGGATGGAGCTGGGACTTAAGCGCGTATTTAAAATGGTTGATACTTGTGCTGGAGAGTTCCCTGCGTACACACCTTACTTCTACTCTACCTTTGATGAGGAAAATGAGTCTATTGTAAGTGATAAAAAGAAAATCATCGTCTTAGGATCAGGACCCAACAGAATTGGACAAGGGATTGAGTTTGACTACTCCTGTGTTCACGGATTAATAGCAGCAAAAGAATCGGGCTACGAGGCCATCATGATTAACTGTAATCCTGAAACTGTTTCCACAGACTTTAATATGGCCGACAAACTTTACTTTGAGCCGGTATACTGGGAACATGTTCGTGAAATCATAGAACATGAAAAACCAGAAGGTGTCATTGTACAACTAGGTGGCCAGACAGCATTGAAAATGGCTGAGCAGTTAGAGGAAATGGGTATTAAGATTATCGGTACATCTTTCACAAACATGGACCTTG
>DXEZ01000334.1 GCA_019114715.1 Candidatus Sphingobacterium stercoripullorum
TACGACGGTTCCTTGGGCTATTATATTCGAACAGCACGATAACATTCCTAGACACCCAGGGCAACTCTATGAAGCAATAGCTTACATTCTAATATTCATTTTACTGTGGACTATTTACAACCGCAATATAAAACTGAAAAAAGGGGTGCTATTTGGATGGTTTTTAATCCTACTTTTTGGTGCGAGATTTATTTTAGAATATTTCAAAATCGATCAAGTAGGCTTTGAAGCTACTATGCAATTCAACATGGGGCAATGGCTTAGTGTTCCTTTTATCGCATTGGGAGTCTACCTCCTTATTAAAGCAAATAAAAAAAGCTAAACTTTCAGTTATATTATTGTGTTTACAATGCGTTTTGGAAAGTCCCAAAACGCTTTACGTGTTGATTAATGACAAAAATTAAAGCAAATAGAACGGTAGTATTAATTATTTTGGGGCTATTATCAGCTATAGGCCCATTTTCCATTGACTTATACTTACCAGCATTTGACACCATCGCAACTGACTACGATGTATCTATTGATCGCGTGCAATTGTCGCTCTCGAGCTTCTTTGTAGGGGTTGCCTTGGGGCAAATGATATACGGCCCGCTATTGGACAAATACGGACGAAAGAAACCTTTGATCTTTGGCTTAGCACTTTATTGCGTAGCCTCTCTATTATGTACAACGGCAAGTAGTGTGGAGCAGTTAATCGTTTTTCGTTTCTTGCAAGCTTTAGGAAGCTGCTCAGGCATGGTTGCAGCTAGGGCCATGGTTCGTGATTATTACGACAGCCAAGAAGCGGCGAAAGTATTTAGCCTGCTCATGCTGGTAATTGCAGTATCTCCCATACTAGCGCCAAGTTTTGGTGCGTTTTTAATAGCACATTTCGACTGGCATTATTTATTTATAGTCCTATTTGTACTTGGAGCATTGATTTTAGCGGCAACCATATTTATCCTTCCTGAGAGTTATCAAGGAAATAAAAACTTCTCTTTAAAGCCGGCTGCCATAGTCCAAAAATTCTGGGCTGTATTAATAAATCCTACATTTTTAACGTATTGCGCTGTGGGGTCCATAGCCTCGGCGGGATTGTATGCATATTTAGCAGGTTCCTCGTTTGTTATGCAGCAAGTCTACGGCCTTACTGAAAGCCAGTACGGGCTGGCCTTTGCTTTTGTAGCTTTTGCTATGCTAACAGCTACACAATTAAACAGGTTCTTCTTAAACCGCTGGCACAGCATCAAAATAAGCATAATAGCCAATGGTTGGCACAGTCTAGTGGGAGTATCGTTAATCTTTTTCTATTATACAGGGCTGCTGAGCTTCCCTATTTTATTAATCGGAACATTCTTTTATTTATTCGGTCATGGTTTTATTTTTCCAAATACCTCAGCTATGGCTTTAACACCTTTCAAGGAATTAGCAGGTAGTGCATCTGCACTGCTGGGCTGTGTCCAAATGGCTCTAGGAGGAGTTGCTTCAGCCGCAGTTAGTTACCTCCACGATGGGACGGCACTCCCTATGATTGGAGTCATGTGCGCCTGCGCCGTATTGGCACTCATCATTCATTTATTTACCCGCATTTGGGTATTCTCTTAAAACAAACAGAGGCCCTCTGAACATACACTGGACGTAATAGAAGGCCTAATTTTTTTTAAGGTATTAGAACCACCTTCCCTTGGAAATCTCGAGAGTCGAGCAATTTATGCGCCTCTACCACCTTATCTAAGCTGAAGCGGTAATTGACAGCAGAGGTAAAACTTCCTGATTCCAATAGCGGGTAGGCTGTTTGATAAATATCTCGAGCGAGTTCCGATTTAAAAGACAAACTACGACTTCTTAAGGTGCTTCCAGTAATGCTGATGCGTTTGACCATGACCTTCATAATATCAAGCTCTACCTTTCTTCCTTGCATGGCATTGATATAAACTAGACGACCATCCTCTTTCAACATATCAATATTAGGAGCAAAGTACTCACCACCTAGGCTATCTAAAATGACATCTACCTGATAGCTTCCTAGATCTTTAATTTGCTCTTTATTATAATTAATAACGCGGCTGGCTCCTAAGCTCTTGCAGTAGTTTACTTTCTCTTCCGATCCTGCCGTGCACCAAACATCAGCACCATAGATGCTACCTAACTGGACGGCCATACTTCCTATTCCACCTGACCCCCCATAAACAAATAGCCTCTCATTTCGCTGTAAGTTACCACGCTGAAATACATTGTGCCATACCGTGAACAAAGTCTCAGGAAGGCCGGCCGCATCTTCTAAAGAAATCCCTTGAGGAATGGGTAAACAACTCCCCTTGTCAGCAACAACATACTGCGCGTACCCTCCACCAGGAATCAAAGCACACACCCTCTCTCCTACCATCCAGCTCGTCACTTCGGATCCAACTTGTACAATCTCTCCCGAAACCTCCAATCCAGGAATGTCTGCTACAACACCTTCAGGCGCTGGATATTTTCCTTCCCTTTGGATGATATCGGGGCGATTAATTCCGGCTGCTGCCACCCTGATAAGTACATCATGCGATCCTATTTTAGGCCTCTCCCGCTGTTGTATTTCCAGTACTTCTGGGCCTCCAGGTTTTGTAATTACTACTGCTTTCATTTATTTTTCGGATATTTTTGTAATCTAAAATTCAACGTCAACATAAAGTATCTCCCCAATCTATTGTTCCTAGATTCATAGATGTCATTACCAACATATTCGGTAAATATTCCCATACTTTTATCTTGATCGAGTAAGTCAAATGCTTGCAAGCGAAGCATACCTAGGTTGTTTTTCATAAATGTAAACTCAACATAGGCATTGATTAATGTAGGGCTTACATTAATCAAATCTTTATTTACCCCTTGATAAAATTTCTGCGACATTTCTGCTCCGACCATCAGCCTATCTCCAAGGTAGCTTCTACCAGCTAAAGACATAAAGAACGATTGAGAGGTTATCTTATTGTAATAGGGCAGTTGGAAGGTCGCCTGGTTCAGCAAGTAATTGGCATTGAAAAGAGCTTCAAAAGCTTCCGTCCAATTGTACTTCAACTGCATGTTTTGAGCAAGGAGTAGCTGCTGGGTATTGTTTTTTAGCTTATTTACGTAAGACACAGAATTATAAAAATCCACATTCCCGTTAAGATCCAAGAAGATATTTTCATGCCAAGACAAAGGTGTATTGAATACATAATACCCTCGAACATCATAATACCCATCCGCGTTTTCAAAAGTAGTTTCTTGGATGGTCGAGTTATCCACGTCTCGTTTTGAAGTCACAATTTTATTGTTGGTGAAGTTATATGCGAGGTTGGCCTCGAAGTATTGACTTCTGGTCATTATTGCTTTACGAAGTGTCGTGCTAATTTTATTGATATACTCTGCCTTTAACTCCGGGTTTCCAACTATAATAAATCTAGAGTTTGAATTGTCCGTCGCCGGCATGAGCTGCATAAAATTGGGTTGGTTATTTCTACCGTTATATTGCAGTTGCCAGTCTAATTCTTGATTGAACCGAAACCGGATACTAGCTGTTGGGATCAAGTTCACCCGCTCGAAATTATAGTTTATCTGATTGGAAGGCAGTTGACCACTCATCCTTAGGGGCTCCACAGCCATCCCAATATTAGTTTTTAAGACATTGTTCGGCTCAAAGGTATAATTGATTCCTGTTCTATTACTTCTAAAAAGGTAGTTATAATTTACCCCCAAGGAGTCTACATACACCGGATGCCCCAACGTACTCCCTAGCAATAAATCCTCCACTAAACGAGTAGCATAAATCTCAGTGAGATCAAAGTCGTGGGTTATCTCCAATAGGCTATGATCGAAAAAAGGTTCCACATACCTAACCGATGCTTTAAGGGAGTTGGTGGAGTTACTGTTTTCAATAAACTGCTTTTGATCAAACTCATCGTAGGTAGGATTACTGGTAGTGGAATCGGCAATCCAATAATAGTCGAATACATCCTCCTTTTTTTCTGATCGATCCGTTTTTAGTTGCACATTGGCCATTAACTTCCGCTTGGGATTGGCAAAGTTCTTAGAGTACAACATGCTGATCTCACCTGCAGGCTGATAAATGCGGGTGCTATCCGAATAATCTCCTTTATTAACGATATTCTTACTTTGCAGCTGCCGGCTTTTCTGGCTATTTAAGTAACTATTGTTGTAAGTAAAGGTTGGAGAAAATTTAAAAGTATCACCATTTTTTAACTTACTCTCCATCTCTAGGAAAATTTTATGAAAGCTATCGTAGGTCCTGTTGATATATTCCTCGGAATTGTTGATTTGATTGCCCACATAGTTAGAAGTGAGCCTCGAATATCCCTCCAAAAACTTTTCTTTGTATGTGTACTGATAGCCTCCATTGACTTGAATGCGGCTTCCTATTTGATCCATAAAGGTCATTCCCAGAGCAGATACATTATTGAGCCCATCCACGGGCTCTGAAAAGTCTCCGATATCACTCAAGGATTGCGCTCTACCGCCCAGTCCATTGGGCGATCCAAAAGAGAACAAACTGGTATTTGTGTTGTTAAAAGAAGCTACTAAAGAGACCTCCCTGCCATCATTAAAAGCATTTAACCCAGCGCTTGCAATACTGCGCTCGCTCGTTCCTGCTCCTGCTGTAATCTGCCCAAAGAGGATCTTCTTTTTATCTTCCTTTAATAGAATATTTATAATTGTTTCGGATTCTTTTTCCTCGAATGAAGATTTGTATTCCGAGTTCTCGTGGCTATTTATAATTTGAATTTGTTTGATAAAATCTGTCGGTAGATTCCGCGTGGCGGTTAAAACATCGCCACCAAAAAACTTCTTTCCATCGACCTTAACAGTTGTAATGAGTTTTCCTGCTGAATATACTGATCCATCACGTCCTACATGGATACCGGGCAACTGCTTTAAGGATTCCTCCAGTAGTGCATTTTTTCGCAAATCAAACGCTGACATATTGTATTGAATGGTATCTTGCTTATATATAACGGGGATGGTTTTTGTGATATTCACCTCCTGTATCCAGGAATACTGCGGGGTTAGTACAATATTGGGTATAAACACCACTTGCGTGGAATCATAAATAGAATACGAACGACTAACAATCTTATAACTAAGAAGGCTATAAGAAATAAGAATTTGCTGTCCTTTTATTTTACGAAAACGATAAAATCCTTTTTTATCTGTGACTGCGTTCAATGTGTCGCGTGCGCTTACTAGCCTTACATTCACATCACGTAAAGCGTTACCCGCCGTATCGACAACAACCCCTTCCATTCTTTCCACTTGGAAGTCTTGTGCAACACTACGTCCTAAAAAAAGAAAGGACAACGTAAAAGTAAAAAATATAAATAGGGCAATATTTCGCACACCTTTCGCTATTACGTCTAATGTAGCAATATACAAAATTGCTAGATGGTATTTTAGTTATATACGAAAAAATTAAGCTTTTAGTACACTTAAACAGACAAAATTCACCTAAAATTAAAAAAGCGAGTCCTATGGACTCGCCCTATCAATATTACTGTTTAACTATTATTCATCGTAAGACACTTTCACCAGTTGTCTGTCAATCTCCCATCTACCGGTAGCTTCCTCACCAATGACATCAAAAAGATCTAAAATTCTACGCATCACATACTCTTCTTCCACCTGTTCATCTAAGAACCATTTCAAGAATGAGAAAGTAGTGAAGTCTTTTAGCTCCATACATTTGGCGGACATCTCGTTGAACTGCTGGGTGACAAAAATCTCCTGCTCTAGAGCCTGCTCAAACACTCCTCTAAAAGAATCAAACTCAGTAGGAATATTGATCACTTCTGGAGAGATAGCTCTACCTCCGCGGTCATTGATAAAACGGAATAGCTTAAGCATGTGCTCACGCTCCTCATCGGATTGCTTAGCAAAAAATTCTGCTGCATTATCCAATCCTTTTTCGTCACACCAAGATGACATAGCTAAGTATAAAGATGATGCGTATGCTTCAACTTTAACCTGTTCGTTTAATATATTCTCCATCTCCTCGGATAAAGAGGACTTTAATTTCAATAAATCTTTCATTTCTTAATTTTTTAATATTCTTAAAATTCCTGTCTCCTGTAAACTCCATCTCGAATGGACCAAACTTAAGGTGAGAACAGTTTTTTGGACAATACGCCCCAGTGGAATCAACGATTTCTCAACTCACACTGCATGCGCCTCTTCACTTTGCCAAACTCCATTAATACAAAAGTAATAGATATTCACTGCGTTATGAAAAAAAATCACAATACAAAATGAGTCTAAATTAATAGTAGCACTAGCTAATAGCAGGAATTAAATCTTCTGCGGATTCAGAAGAGATATGCGTCTTCTAAGGAGGTAATTGATCTCACTATTCAGCTCGACCATGTACTTCGCTCCGGAAAGCAACTCTTTTAGCTGAATTATACTCTCAACATTTAAGAGGAAGCAGCGATCGGTGTGTGAAAAGACAACTAACTTAAAGTCTGAACTCCGGGAAGTATCATTAATCATATACTCTAAGTCTATTGAGTCGACGTACTTCTTGAATCTAAAAAGTTCCCTTAAAGGAAAAAAGGTCGTGGTATTTTGGAATTCAAGCCAGAAACAATTTTGCCTATTGCATTGGTATACCCCTCCATTTGGAGAAGTGTACACCTCAATAAACTTTGCTACTGGACACTTTTGGTTCATTCTTCTATTGTTATCTGCGAGCAAATATAACAACTATTTAAAATTAATCCAAATAAAAAAGAAGAGGGGTTTAGAAATTTAAAAACCAGTAAAATTACGGGTTAAATCGACTAGTTTTCTCTTGAACAATCTATAAATCCGTCCTATGGACAGGATCTGCTGCGAACCCGCCGTACTCT
>DXEZ01000335.1 GCA_019114715.1 Candidatus Sphingobacterium stercoripullorum
TTTGTTGGTGTTTTCAATGATTTCTGTTTATTTTCCTTAGTTTTGGCCCTTGTATGGAGATAGGTGCCTATATATTAGCAATTCTTATTGGAGTTACACTTGGATTGATTGGGAGCGGAGGTTCCATATTAACAGTTCCTATTTTAGTGTATCTCCTGAAAATTGAACCCGAATTAGCTACAGGCTATTCTTTATTTATTGTGGGTATTTCTGCTTTGGTGGGATGGCTTTTTAAGGGGCGGAAAGGTCTTGTGGACTATAAAATGGTTTTCATATTTGGAATACCATCAATCTTCATGATTCTTTTTACGCGTAGTTTCATCATGCCAGTCATCCCTGAGGTGATATTTTCTGTGGGAGACATCGAGCTTAGTAAAGGGATGTTCCTAATGCTGCTCTTTGCAGTCATCATGTTCTACGCTTCTATATCGATGATTAAACCCGTGAAAGAGAAAGCTTCTGATGAAAATACTCCAGCTAAATACAGTTTTGGAAATATTTTTGTCAAAGGACTGTTTTTAGGACTCGTTACCGGAATGGTCGGCGCAGGAGGCGGATTTTTAATTGTTCCAACCTTAGTTCTTTTTGCAGGAATGCCGATGCATAAAGCAGTAGCAACTTCGCTTGCATTGGTTTCTTTCAATGCACTTATTGGTTTCTTAGGCTATATCAATGTGGATTCCAATCCAGTTGATTGGATGCTGCTCATGTATTTTTCTTTGGCGGCAATTGTGGGGATATTTATAGGGGATTATTTAGCGAAGTACATTAGTGGAGTTCTCTTAAAAAGGGGGTTTGGTTTTTTCGTGCTTTCTATGGCAATCTTCATTCTTCTAATTGAAGTCCTCACCGTTTAAATTGTGTAAGAGGCTCCTGTATCGCCCCACTCACATCTTTAAACTTGTGCTGCTTCACGCGCGCTACTCCTTTCCCTTTGTGTTTGTCTAGAGAACCCGGATGTATTATTGCGGTTTTACGTTTTGGTGGGTGATTTGATTCAGTGTTGCAATTGCGTTTTGAATGCTGCTAATCCCTTCTATAGCTATCCGAAGCTGCCCTTTGACTTGCTTTAAATTGGTGCGCGTAGGATTGCTTTGCACGAACTCCAACACTTTGCCAAACTGGTCGCTCTCGAAATAAGGTGAAGCTTCGTTGTTTATGAAGTACCCGCGTAGCAGCTGTTTTTTATAGGAGATTTTTTCAAGTCCAATTTGTTTACCTAACCATTGTAAGTGTAAGGTTTGGAATAGGTTTTTTACAGCAGTAGGAATGGCTCCAAAGCGATCTTCTATAGTTTTTTGGAACTTATCGAGCTCTTCTTGATTATCAATTTTTGCAAGTTCACTATATAGGTTGTAACGCTCTGTAGAGTTGGTGACATATTGATCCGGTATTAAGGCTTCAATATCTGTATCGATTTGTGTGAATGTTACAAAAGGTCTAGGCTTCTGATCTTTAAATAAATCTTTGAACTCGTCGTCTTTAAGCTCTTGGACGGCTTCATCTAAAATCTGATTGTAAGTTTCAAAACCAATCTCAGCAATAAAGCCAGATTGCTCTGCACCCAATAAGTTACCCGACCCACGAATGTCTAAGTCTCTCATGGCTACTTGGAATCCCGATCCTAGGTCAGAGAACTCTTCCACTGCTGATAATCGTTTATAGGCCTCAGTCGTCAGGGTAGATAGCGGCGGGCTTAACAAATAGCAAAATGCCTTTGTGTTGGATCTTCCCACGCGGCCCCTCATTTGGTGTAAATCGCTTAGACCAAACATGTGCGCATCATTGATTATTATCGTGTTCGCATTCGGTATATCTAAGCCCGCTTCTATAATGGTAGTAGCCACTAAGACATCGAAGCGGTGATTGATAAAGTCCATCATGACGCTTTCCAGTTTATCTCCGTCTAGCTGTCCATGTGCAATTCCTACTTCAGCATCAGGTACTAGCCTTTTAATCATATTGGCTAAATCGGGGAGGTCTGCAACACGATTGTGGATGAAAAACACTTGTCCATTTCTCTCCACTTCAAAGTTAACAGCTTCTTGAATTAAGTTTTCATTAAAGACATGCAACTCAGTTTGTACTGGCTGACGGTTTGGTGGTGGAGTGGAGATGATACTCAAGTCTCTTGCTCCCATTAAGGAGAAATGTAGAGTCCTTGGTATGGGAGTTGCTGATAAGGTCAAACAATCGACGTTCGCCCTTAAAGCTTTGAGCTTCTCTTTGACCGATACACCAAATTTTTGCTCTTCATCAATCACCAGTAGGCCGAGATCTTTAAATTGAACGTCTTTACTCACCAATCTGTGGGTACCAATTATAATATCAATCTTACCATCTTTTAGCTTTTTTAAAGACTCCTTGATTTGTTTAGATGTTTTAAATCTGTTGATATAATCAATATTACATGGGAAGTCCTTGAGGCGCTCTTCGAAAGTTCTGTAATGCTGCATAGCCAGAATCGTAGTAGGCACGAGTACGGCTACCTGTTTACTATCAGCTACTGCTTTAAATGCTGCACGTATAGCTACCTCTGTTTTTCCAAAGCCTACGTCTCCACATACAAGTCTATCCATGGGATGTGGAGACTCCATGTCTGCTTTTACGTCTGCTGTTGCTTTTTCCTGGTCCGGCGTGTCTTCATAAATGAATGACGCTTCTAGCTCATTTTGGAGGTAGGTGTCTGGGCTAAATGCATTACCCGTTTGTGACTTGCGTTGCGCATACAACTTGATCAGGTCTCGAGCAATATCTTTTACCTTGCTCTTAGTTTTTCTCTTTAACTTATCCCATGCGTCACTTCCTAGTTTGTTTAACTTCGGAGTAGTTCCTTCCTTGCCCGAGTATTTTGAGATTCTATTCAGCGAGTTGATATTGACATAAAGTAGATCGTTGTCTGCGTATAATAGCCTGATGTTTTCCTGCATTTTGCCGTTGACTTCAACCTTTTCTAATCCGGCATATTTCCCTATTCCGTGATCTATATGTGTTACAAAATCTCCCGGTTTGAGGTCTCTTAACTCTTTTAGTGTGATTGCTTTGCTCTTCTCAAACCCTTTTCTTTTCTGATTTTTATAAAATCTGTTGAAAATTTGGTGATCTGTATAACAGGCGATATTTAAATCATGGCTTATAAAGCCTTCGCTTATTGATTGGAAAACAGGGGAGAACTCTACTTGTTGGCCCATGTCTTCAAAGATAGATTGGAGTCTATTGATTTGTTTCGATGAATCCGAACAGAGGTAGTTTTGTATGTTCCTCTTGGTGTTCTCAATTAGGTTATGCGCTAAAAGATTAAAATCGCGGTGGAAGGAAGGTTGTGGTGATAGATTGAACTGTAAAACGTTTTTTGTTTTAAATGAAAATTGCTTTCCAAATTCATTCAAATCAAAAGCCATTAATTTTTCATTCAATTCAGTTAAATCAATGAATGTGTCTTTTGGATCCTTCCATTCTTTGTTTAATTCCTTGTCTTTATCCGATAGGTTTTCCCAGAGCTCAAGGGCATATTCTCTACCTTTTAAGATTTTATCTTTAATTAAGGGGGCCTCTTTAATCCATATTTGCGTATCTCGATTTAAATAGTTGAATAAAGGGATGGATTGTTGTTCTTCCCTTTCCGATTGAATATTAGGAATGATATGAATTAAGTTGAAGTTTTCTTTAGATAGCTGGCTTTCAACTTCAAAGGAGCGTATGCTTTCTAGTTCGTTTCCGAAAAACTCCAATCGGTAGGGGTAATTGTATGAAAATGAAAAGATGTCTACTATCCCCCCACGAATAGCAAATTCTCCAGGTTGATACACAAAATCTGTTCGTTCAAAGCCTTGGTCATACAGGTGCTGATTCAAGGTGTCGATTTCTAGTTCCATACCTGCTTTAAGGGTCAGGGCATTTTCTGCTAGCTCATTTTGATTGATGACCCTTTCGGTGATTCCTTCTGTATAGGTAACAATGAGCTGTCCCTTGTCTTCGTTATAAAGCTCGCTTAGGGTTTCGGCTCTTTGCAAGATCTGACTGCTACTTGGCTGGATGATTTCAAATGGTTTTCGAAATGAGCTGGGAAAGAAAAGCACTTTACGGCCAGAGATATTTTCAAGATCACCGGCAAAATACAATGCGGATTCGTGATCGGGAAGAATAAACAATTGACTGTTCGGTTGTTTTAAAAACACAGAAGTTGCAAATAGGCTCTCTGAGGAACCAATTAGGCCTCTTAACTGGAATGCTTTATCGCTGGATTGTGTACGGTTTATTAAAGCTTTTGCTTGTACACTATTTTGAAATGCTTGGATTACTTTCTCTATACTCACTAGAACTAATTTTGGCAAATTTAAAGAAATTCATTTACAATCTTCGTTTTATACGAAATGCAAAGGTATGTCTATTTTTTGAGAGCTATTGCTCTGGATCCAAAATTAGGTGAATAGGACTAAATATCAAATAGCAAAATCGATGTGTTCTCATATATGCACTTATGGTGCTACTGAATGCCTTATGTCTAGAAGTTAAAACTGAAAGAACTTTTGGGGATTGATTTTCCGGCCATTGTGTAGTATTTCATAGTGCAGGTGCGGTCCAGTGCTTCTACCGGTGCTTCCTAAAAGTCCGACTGTATGGCCCACTTCTACGCGCTGACCTTTACGGACTCTTGTTTTTGATAAGTGTGCGTAGCGTGTTTCAAAACCATCGGCATGTCTGACCATAACTACATATCCATACCCGCCCTTATATCCTGAAAAAGTAACCGTACCGCTTGCAGTGGAACGAATTGGTTCTCCTGTTCTACCTTTGAAGTCGACTCCAGAGTGTAGCTCCCTGCCTCTTTTTGTAAAAGGGTTTCGTCGGTAACCGAACCTAGAGGTTATTCTTCCGTAGTGTGGTACACCAATCGGCGTATAGGTAAGTTTTTTATCTATTTTTTTAACTGTCTCTTCGTAATAAGCAGTTAAATCTGCAAGTGTAGTATTCTTTTCGATGGGACCTCCCATGGGGTTTTTTCTGTCCTTATGCTGGGTGTCTAGATTTATACTTTTCAAGCCTCTTTTCTTAAGCTTACTGTTAATCTCATGCAAGGTGCTATCTATTGCATCGTAGGTTTTTCTAACTTCATCAAAGTCAGATTCTTTATGAAGCCCTTCAACTGTTAATTTAAACTTCGCTTTTTTTAGTTCGTCAATTTGGTGTGTGTAGTGATTAACAGTCTTTGCCTGCATACTTTTAACAACTAGGGAGACGCTTAAAGTTAATGCGAAAAGTAGTGATGCCAACAACCATTTCCAATTCTTTAGAAAGAAAGTTGGCACGGTTATTTCAGTATATTTTTGTCCATCTTTTCCTTTGAATACGATGGGAGTATTTTTCTTTTGCATGACTATCCTATAGGATCATTTTTCAAATTCACAGTGAAGATACACAACTTTTATTGACATAACCTGAGGATTTAACAGTTTTTAGCATTTTTAACATTTGCCAACTGGTTGATTATGATTGTAATGGTGTGTTTCTCAATGTTTGGCTAATTCAGATGGTTTCTTAAAAGAAATGCAGATTCTATTTTTGTATCTTGGCCCCACGAATGGATGCTGCAATTAAAATACAATTTTCCAAGCTGTTGATTTCTTGGTATAAAGAGAATGCAAGGGACTTACCTTGGAGAGAAACCAGAGATCCTTATTTGATCTGGGTGTCGGAAATTATTCTCCAACAGACGCGGATTGATCAAGGTCTGCCTTATTATTTAAAGTTTGCAACTGTTTTTCCAACAGTTCAGGATCTTGCAAGAGCTGATTTGGATTATGTTTTATCGCTATGGCAGGGTCTGGGCTATTATTCTAGAGCACGGAATATGCACAAGGCAGCTAAAATGGTCGTTGAGGAGTTTCATGGGGCTTTCCCAGCTACATATAGCGAACTGATTAAGCTTCCAGGAGTTGGCGATTACACGGCATCGGCAATTTCTTCTATCGTTATTCAAGAGGGGAATGCTGTGGTGGATGGAAACGTTTTCCGGGTACTGGCCCGGGTGTTTGATATAGACACCCCTATAGATACTACCCTAGGTAAACGGCAGTTTAAAGAACTAGCCCAAGAGCTGTTGGATGAAAAACATCCAGGGAAGTACAATCAAGCCTTAATGGATTTCGGGTCTGTACACTGTAAAGCTAAAGGTCCTTTGTGCGTGAGTTGTATGTTTAATGAGTCTTGTATGGCTTATCGTTTAAATAAGGTTGATGTTTTACCTAAAAAACAAGGAAAGCAAAAAATAAGAAACAGGTATTTTCATTATTTCATCATTAAGAGTAAAAAAGGGCTCCTTATGTATCAGCGTCATCATGATGATGTTTGGCAAGGGCTTTTTGAATTTCCAGTCCTTGAAACAAAAGAGGAGTTAAGTTTAGAAGAGTTAACCCAACTTGATGCATTTAAGGCGTGTTTTGGAGATAGGAATCCTTTGTTATTAGAGGGCAATATCAAGCATGTTTTGTCCCATCAAAGGATTTTTGCAAACTTTTATATTCTTGGTGGGGAAGTTGAACCAGATATTCTAGAGAAGTACCAGTGGCGCTATTATAATTCAGAAAAGATCGCTAAATTAGCTAAGCATAAATTGATTTTTTCGTTTTTAGAAAAACATAGACTGTTGTAAACTATAGTATAAATTGAATAAGTATGTCTAGCGTTAATAAAGTGATACTAGTCGGGCATCTAGGGAAAGATCCCGAAATCAGGTATTTAGAAGGGAATATTAGTGTCGTTAACTTCCCCTTAGCTACCTCCGAAAATTACGTAAAAGATGGGAAGAGAATAGAACAAACCGAATGGCACAATATAGTTATGTGGAGAGGACTAGCAGACGTGGCGGCGAAATATTTAACAAAAGGAAGGTTAGTATACATAGAGGGAAAGTTAAGAACAAGATCTTACGAAGATAAAGAAGGGGTGAGGAGATATAGCACGGAGATTGTTGCAGATAGCTTCAACATGCTGGGCCGCAGATCGGACTTTGAGGCTAATCCGAGTTCGAAAACAGCTAATCCAGACAACGTTCAAGAGCAGGAAGTCGATTTTAAAGAAAATGACGACGACCAAGAAGGGATTCCGTTTTAGTTGTAAAAAACGATATTTTACTAGTAACTTTCAGATGTTTTATTAATTTGCTTTATCTTTGAGCCATGTTGCAATCAAAAATACAGGAGTACACAGAGGAGATTCGTGCATTTGCACCATCCAATAACGAGGACGTAGAGAACTTCAGACTGAAATTTTTAGTAGCCAAAGGAATTGTCAGAAACTTGTTTGAAGAGTTTAAGGGAGTTCCCTCCGAGCAAAAGCGTCTTTTAGGAAAGGAGCTTAATGAGTTGAAAAACTTGGCGGAGAGCACCTATGAAGAGGCTAAGCAGAAGTTTATAGATTCTTCCGATGGGGATGATACAGAGCATCTGGATTTAAGTCTTCCTGCCGAAGGGATGCAGTTGGGATCTAGACACCCGCTATCACTAGTTCGCAAGGAAATTATAGGAATCTTTGCTAAGCTTGGGTTTGTGGTTTCTGAAGGACCTGAAATTGAAGACGACTGGCATAATTTTACTGCATTGAACTTCCCACCTGAACACCCTGCTAGGGATATGCAGGATACCTTTTTTATTAGTAATGATAAAGAGAACCCCATTGCCTTACGCACCCATACCTCGTCTGTTCAAGTGAGGATGATGGAGCAGGGGAAACCTCCTTTTAGAGCCATTATGCCGGGCAGGGTTTATAGAAACGAGGCGATTTCTGCTCGTGCTCATTGTTTCTTTCATCAAGTTGAAGGACTGTATGTGGATAAAGAAGTGTCATTTGCGGACTTAAAGCAAACTTTGTTTTATTTTGTGCAAGAACTTTTTGGTGAAGGTACCAAAGTGCGTTTTAGGCCATCCTATTTTCCGTTTACTGAACCTTCTGCTGAAATGGATATTTCCTGTAGTATATGCAAAGGGAAAGGTTGTCAATTGTGTAAACAATCAGGCTGGGTAGAGATTTTAGGCTGCGGTATGGTTGATCCACAGGTTTTGGAAAATTGCGGAATTGATTCCGAAGAATTTTCAGGATTTGCTTTCGGTATGGGAATAGAGAGAATTGCAAACCTTAAATACGAAATCCGTGACTTAAGGCTTTTCTCAGAAAATGATCTTCGCTTTTTGAGTCAATTTGATAGCGAATTGATATAACCTAATTGTTTTAGTTGGGGTTAATGCTTAATGTTTTGTTGGAGAATAGAAAAATAGAAGCTGAAGGGGTAATTCGAGATATTAAAAAGTCCGCAAAGGAACTGTTTAGGCGTTTTGGTTTTAATAAGACGAGTGTAAGCACCTTAGCTTCTCATGCCCATGTGGCTAAAGCAACAATTTATAAATACTTCGGTAGCAAAGATGAAATCCTACATAGTGTACTAATAGATTATATCCAGGATAACGTGCAAGATATCCTGACAAAAAATGTCAATGATACGGACCTGCAGTCTTTTTTAGCCAATACTATTTTACGTGTTAGCAGGATAACCTATACCGTCTGTAATGAGTTTATCGGTTGGGAGTTTATAAGAGAGTCCGCCAATGCGCAGGAATATTTAAAACGCTTATCTGAGGATCTGGAGTTTTTACTGTTAAGATCCTTCCTTGCGAACGATACCATTGCCTCTAAAGTGTCGGAGGACCGATTAACCTTTTTAATTAAAAGTAGCAAGAGCATAGTTTTTTCTTTTGCTTTTACTTCTGTATCCGAAGCAGATGTTCGGAAAAACTTCATTTCTTTTCAAAAAGAAATTCTTCCCTACTTAGTTACAGCAACATTACACGAATAAAGTGTATTTTTGCGTGATTTTTTGCGTGAAATTGGCTTTTAAAGTATTAAAATGAAAAAGAAAAATCAAGTTTTAGAAGGTATTGAGATTGTCGATATTGCAGACCAAGGTAAAGGGGTTGCCAAGGTAGATGGATTGGTTTGTTTTGTAAGCCATGCAATTCCTGGAGACAAGGTTGATGCCCAGGTGTTCAAGAAGAAGAAAAGCTTCTTGGAAGCTAGGCTTCTGAATATTCAGACACCTTCTGAGGATCGAGTGGAGCCCTTTTGTAGTCACTTTGGGGTCTGTGGCGGATGTAAATGGCAACATATGGACTATAAAGCACAACTACGTTTTAAGCAAAGCCACGTTTACAATGCCTTGAGTCGAATTGCTCATTTGGATATTTCCACATGCATGGAGTCAATTTTACCTTCTAAAAACACACAATATTATAGGAATAAATTGGAATATACTTTTTCCAATAAAAGATGGTTCGTGGATAAACCAGTCGAAGGACAGCAAGATGAGTCTTCGAATGCTTTAGGCTTTCACGTTCCAGGTAGATTTGATAAAATAATAGGTATCGAGCATTGCTACTTGCAACGTGAGCCGTCTAATAATATCCGAAATGGAATTTATGAGTACGCTGAAAAAGCTGGTATCAGTTTTTATGATCTAAGACGACATGAAGGGGCTTTAAGGAATTTAATCATCCGAACCTCTACAACAGGGGAGGTTATGGTAGTCGTTATTTTTGCTTACCCAGAAGAAAATCAAGTTGATTCTTTGATGGGCTATGTGCAAGAAAGCTTTCCTGAGATTACATCTTTGCAGTATGTGATCAACCAAAAGAAGAATGATACTATTTTTGATCAAGATGTGTATTTGTATCACGGTCAAGACTGTATATATGAGCAAATGGAAGGCTTGCGCTTTAAGATTAGCGTTAAATCCTTTTACCAAACTAATTCAGAGCAGGCTTACGAACTGTATAAAATTGTTCGGGAGTTCGCTGGCTTAAAAGGAAATGAGCTTGTCTTTGATCTATACACTGGAGCAGGAACGATCGCGCAGTTTGTGGCACGTGATGCCAAACACGTCGTTGGTATAGAGTATGTTGAGTCGGCAATTGCAGATGCGAAAGAAAATGCGAAGCTCAATGGAATTACTAATGCAGAGTTCTTTGCTGGCGATATGAAAGATGTTTTAACTGCAGAGTTTGTAGAGGAGCATGGAAAGCCGGATGTGATTATTACCGATCCGCCTCGGGCAGGGATGCACCCCAAGGTTGTGGAGAGAATTTTAGAGATTGCCTCACCAAAGGTTGTTTACGTCAGCTGCAACCCATCAACTCAAGCTAGAGATCTTGAAGTGCTCTCAAGCTTGTATGAGGTGGAGCGAGTTAAACCCGTGGATATGTTTCCACATACCCAACATATTGAAAACGTAGTCTTGCTAAAATTAAAACAATGAGTAATATGAAGCCTGAAGATCTTTTATATAATGCAGGAAGTGAGGGGAGAGAAGATCCAAAATCTAAAAGCCCCTTGGTTAGCCTTCAAAAAGACCTGGAGTTTTATGAAGAGGCGATACAGGAGGTTTCTTTAGAGCTGCTAGGCCAAGGGTATACCAAGCACCCTATCTTTATAGCGCATCAACACGAGGTTAGCGTTGGAGAAAAGATTTTAGATCACCTAGAACTAGGTACGCAGTGGACTATCCATGCGAGCTCTCTGGAGGAACTCACTGAAAAAGGATTGATTCAAGAGGAAAAGAAAGACCACTTTATAAAACAATTTAAAGATCCTAACCAGTATGCCTGTCTTTTGGTTATTGTACCACAAGGAGCAAACTTTGTATATTATCCCTATGGCAAGGCTTAAGGCCAAGGTTTAATCTTTTTTAACATAATATAGTCTTAGCTATTGTTACTTTAGCAATATGTTGATAGTAAGAACACTCCTATTTGTAATTTTAAGTTTTGCGCTGATAATGAATTCTTATGCGCAAAGAGATACGACTGTGCAGGTTCAGGAGCAGAGTAGAGTATCGGGAGTGTTGCTGGAAAAAGGTACGGGAACCCGGCTTTCAGATGTCAATGTTAAAAACCTGAACACCAATCAAAGTACGCGATCCAATATGCACGGGGTCTTCTATATAGAGGCCTCAACTGGGGATAGCTTGCAATTTACTAAAGTCGGGTACGGACCAGTTAAGTCTGTATTGAATACTCTTAGTGATATTTTAATTGAAATGCAATCGGGTGTCTCCATAGAAACTGTTGTTATTAACCGTAAAACACGAGAGGGTGAACTGCAAGATCTGCTGGACCAATACCGTAAAAAAGGGGTATACAATCAAGGGAAAAATACCGTTGGAACGTATTTGGGGAGTCCAGCTACAGCCATATATAACCTGTTTAGTAAAGACTCTAAAAATGCTAGGCGTTTTAAAAAATACATAGACCGCGAGGAGCAGGAGCTTAAAGTCGATAGAATATTCAATAAGGAACTGGTGAAATCTTTGACTGGGCTTCAAGAAGAAAAAGAATTGGAGGCCTTTATGTCCATGTATAGGCCGAGCTATACCGTAGCATCAAGCTGGGGGCAATATGAGCTTTACAGTTATATTACCCGATCTTTTGAACGGTGGGAGAAAGACGGGAGACCTAAGCCTCAGCCACTCCCGAAGCTAGATATACCAAAACAAGAAAAATAATCAAAGCCTGGTTTTAGGCGTTTGGCACCCCATTTGTGTATCTTAGAATAAGATAGAACAAGAACAACATTTTTTGGATTTAAACAGAATCGTTATGAAAATAAACAAGAAATTAGCTGTTTACGGTCTTGCGGTAGCTACTTCCGCATTTTTATGGACCGGTTGTGCAACCATTCAGAACGCTAGCCACACTACAAAAGGTACGGCTATTGGTACTGCAGGTGGTGCCGCTGTTGGTGCCGCTATTGGTGGTAAGGCGGGAAATACAGCTGTCGGAGCAATTGCCGGTGCAGTTCTCGGCGGTGCTGCAGGAGCACTTATAGGAAAGAAAATGGACAGGCAGGCGCAAGAGATTGAAAACTCAGTTGCAGGAGCAGAAGTTATAAAAGCAGATGAGGGTATTATCGTTAAGTTTGATGAGGGTATTCTTTTTGACTTTAACTCAAGCGAACTAAAGGCTTCAGCAAAGACAAACATCAGTAAACTTGCAGAAACGCTAAATAAAGAGCCAGGTACAGAAATTTTAGTGATCGGCCATACAGATAATGTGGGTACTTTACAAGTGAACCAAAGAGTTTCCGAATCGCGTGCTAATGCTGTGAAGAAGTATGCTGTTTCTCAAGGGGTCGCCTCTTCTAGGATTCAAACTGAAGGTAAAAACTTTTCAGAACCCATTGCCTCGAACGATAGCGACGCAGGGAGAGCTGAAAATAGAAGAGTAGAAATAGTTATTGTTGCAGGTTCAGAAATGCAAAAAGAAGCAAAGCAAGAAGCTGGGCAGTATTAGGAAAATAATTTTATCGTAAAAATATAAAACATGAGACCGTACAAGATAGGTTCTCATGTTTTTTTTTAACCTTCTCTGACACATTGTCATTATTTTGCTTGAATATGCTTAACTTTGTACACTTTGAATAAAAGAAGTTGATATGAAAGAAGTAGATAGAATACATTTTGGTTCCCCTTTAGAGGAATCTCGTCAAGGGGAGGTGTTAGATATGCAAGCCCCAGAAGAGCATATTAAAGAAGAAAGACGTAAATTATATATAGAAAGTTACGGTTGTCAAATGAATTTCTCTGATAGTGAAATCGTAGCATCCATCTTGATGGATCAAGGATTTGAAACCATTGGAGATTATAAAGAGGCCGACGTTGTATTTGTAAACACCTGTTCCATACGGGAAAATGCGGAGCAAAGAGTCAGGAACCGCTTAAAAGAATTTGAAGCGGCAAAGCAACGTAAGCCAGGAATGATTATTGGCGTATTGGGCTGTATGGCAGAACGTCTAAAAGCCAGGTTTTTAGAAGAAGAAAAGCTGGTGGACTTAGTTGTAGGCCCAGACGCGTATAGAGATTTGCCGAATTTGATTCAACAGGTAGACGACGGAAGCCGTGCAGTCAATGTATTGCTTTCTAGAGAGGAAACTTATGCGGATATAAGCCCAGTTCGTTTGAACTCCAACGGTGTAAGCGCATTCATCTCTATAATGAGAGGATGTGATAATATGTGTTCGTTTTGCGTGGTGCCGTTCACTAGAGGTAGGGAAAGAAGTAGAGATCCAGAATCTATCGTAAAAGAAGCACAAGATCTATACAATGCGGGTTACAGAGAGGTAACGCTCCTGGGGCAAAATGTGGACTCCTATAAATTCAAGTGCAATGAAGGGACTAGAACCGTAAACTTTGCACAGCTCCTTGAAAAGGTGGCGCTGGTACATCCAGATCTTCGTGTAAGGTTCTCCACTTCTCACCCTAAAGATATCACCAATGAGGTGCTTTATGCTATTGCAAAATATGAAAATATCTGTAAGTATATACACTTACCTGTACAATCAGGTAACTCCAGGGTTCTTGAGTTAATGAATAGAACATACGACCGTGAGTGGTACTTAGAAAGAGTAGATGCTATTAGACGTATTATCCCGGACTGTGGAATCTCAACGGATATCATCACAGGTTTCTGTTCAGAAACAGTAGAAGAGCATGAGGACACCTTGAGCATTATGGATCATGTCAAATATGATTTTGCATATATGTTTGCCTATTCGGAAAGACCGGGCACACTGGCAGCGAAAAGATACGAAGATGACGTGCCGGAGGAGGAGAAAAAAAGAAGGTTAACAGAAGTCGTGAACAAGCAACGAGAGCACAGTCTTTATAGATTAGAGAACTTCGTTGGGAAAGTTCATAAAGTGTTGATTGAAGGATTTTCTAAGCGTTCCGATGAGGATTATTGTGGAAGGAACGATCAGAATACCATGATGGTTTTCCCAGTTGACGAACGCTTTAAGGTGGGGCAATACGTAAATGTATTAGCTGAAACATGTACTTCAGCCACCTTGATAGGAAGGATTGTCGATTAAAGTCTGGTCCTAGTTTTGGATTAAAAAAGAAGTGAAGATGAGTATACAAGAGATTAAGAATAAATTTGGGATTATAGGGAACTCTTCTTTGATAAATAGAGCCATTGATATTGCCAGGCAAGTGGCACCTACAGACATGTCGGTTTTAATTCAAGGGGAAAGTGGATCAGGTAAAGAAGTGTTTTCACATATTATTCATCAATTAAGCCCGCGGAGGCACGGTAGTTTTATAGCCGTAAACTGTGGCGCTATTCCTGAAGGTACTATCGATTCTGAGCTTTT
>DXEZ01000336.1 GCA_019114715.1 Candidatus Sphingobacterium stercoripullorum
CCGAGTAGAGGAGATATAGAGCGCACAACGGGTAGACGCGTATCTGTTAGACAGGTGCAAAGAGCTGAAAGACCGGGTGCAACAAGAGTGAATAATAGAAATGTATCTATATATCAACCATCTAGAGGAAACAATGCGAACTCAAATAGTAGCCGTGTAGTCTCTAGAGGAAATGCGAACACTCCAAATAACAACGCGAGTAACCGCGTTAGTACCAGAGGAAATCAAAGTGACAACAATACGTCCAATAAATACGATTTTAGAACTAACGGTAACACCAGTAGTAGTTCACCAAGAGGAAATGCTGTAAACAGCAATACAGGTCGCGAAAATGCGCGAGGTAATGTAGCAAACAGCAATTCAAATCGAGTAGATAGAAGAGGCAACACGGCGAATAACCGCAACACTGCCACTTCCAATCCATACGACTTTAGAACAAACACTCCCGAGAGAGTAAATAGAGGAAGCAACACAGGAAATAAATCGTCCAGAGAAGTCGGAAGCAGACAAGCTCCCACAACTTCAAGAGGACAGGCTACAACGCCACAGTCTAGGACGGACAACAGAAGGGTAACGCCAAATACGCAGTCTCCGACAAATAGATCAAGGCAGCAGCAGCCGGCAACTCGCCCCAACACTAGAGCGACACAAACTCCTAGTAATCAAGGTAGAGTAACCACGCCTACCCGTCCGCAAACAAGGAGCAGTAGCTCTACAACAAATAGAAGTGTTCAACAAATTAACAACCCGGCTAGGAGCAGCAACTCTTCAGTCAACAGAACACCGAGCAGACCAGCAACTAGATCCTCTAGTAATGTTGGTAGAAGCTCAACAGTTAATAGAACACCAAGCAGACCTGCAACTAGATCTTCTAGTAATGTAGGTAGAAGTTCCTCTTCAAGTAGAAGTTCGGTAAGCAGCACTAGAGGCTCAACAAGCAAGCCTACGCGCAGCGCAACCAACAGATCTTCTAGAGGATCCAGATAAGAGAATAGATTTCTTTTTTATAATTGTTTTCATTTTGGTTAGACAAGCCCCTAAATTTTAGGGGCTTGTTTTTTTAATAATACTAGCTGTCATTGCCTAAATAAAATGCCTGCCATTTAAAAAGGAAGAATATTAGTATATTTATACCTTTAAGGCACTATAAGACCCTAAGGTACACCTTAGCAGTCATTTTGCTTTCTCTAAACAAGCTTTGAAATTATGGGAATAATAACCTCTATTTTAGATAACGATTTCTACAAGTTCACCATGCAGTTTGCAGTGGTTAAACTTTTTCCGAAAGCCAAAGCCAAATACCACTTTATCAACCGCGGAGACCATAAGTTCCCCCCAGGATTTGCTGAGGCACTACAAATAGAAATCAACCAAATGGCGGAACTGAAGCTCTCTCGCCAAGAAAAGGACTATTTTCAAAAGACCTGTCCTTATATAGACGCCACGTATTTTGATTTCCTAGAGGGCTATCGATACGACCCCTCAGAGGTTTTCATCCAGCAAAAAGGAGAAAAAATCACTGTAACAATAGAAGGGTTTTGGTACCGAACAATCATGTGGGAAGTGCCTATCCTCTCTCTAATCAGTGAGCTGTATTACAAAGTAAACGGGCTAAACCGTGTAGAGGACGCTCAGGTTCGTGAAATTGCCGAAGAGAAGCTTATTAAGTACGATCAGCACAAAATTACTATTGCAGACTTTGGCACGCGAAGGAGGCATTCTTACAAGGTGCATGACCTGGTCATTAACACGCTGCAGAGCCACTCCTCTCCCACTTTTATCGGTACGAGTAATGTGCACTTTGCCATGAAATACGACACCAAACCCATCGGCACACATGCCCACGAGTGGTTTATGTTTCATGCAGCAAAATACGGCTATAAGATGGCCAACTTATTGGGGCTAGAGCATTGGGCTCAGGTATATAGAGGCGATCTGGGGATAGCGTTATCAGACACATACACCTCGGAGGTCTTCTTTTTACAGTTCGATAAAATGCTTAGCAAGTTATTTGATGGCGTAAGGCACGATAGTGGAGATCCCGTTGAATTTGCCAAGCAAACCATAGAGCATTACCAGGCAAAGGGCATCGACCCCATGAGTAAAACAATTATCTTTTCAGACTCCTTGGATTACAATAAAGTCAAAAGAATACTCGAATATTGTGAGGGAAAAATAAAATATTCCTTTGGTATAGGCACCGACTTTACCAACGATGTAGGCTTAGACCGCATGAATATCGTACTCAAGATGAGCGAAGCGCAGCCCGATGAAGGGCAGTGGACGCCTGTGATTAAGCTTTCGGACGAACCCAACAAACATACTGGGCTTCAAGAAGAAATCGAAATCGCCAAAAAAATATTAATGATCGATTAACTTCATTTTAATTAGCAATATTTTCTCATGAATAAAAAGGATGTATTTGGTCAAGCCTTATATGACTTTTACAGGTTCGGAAGGACTGAGCCTCTATTATTGCACACCAGCTACCAGGATATTGAAGAAATGCCACTGGATGTGTTCTTTAGGGATAATAGCCAGCTACCGGAGCTAGAGCACATTGCCCTTGCTTTATGCGATGGCAATGTATTAGACGTGGGTGCTGGCGCTGGAAGTCATGCACTGGAATTGCAGCAAAAGAACATGGAAGTGACGGCTCTCGATCATTCCAAACTAGCATGCCAGGTGATAACCAGTAGAGGGGTAAACCGAGTTATTAACGCCGATTTCTTCGGCCTAGAGAACTCCGATATAAAATACGATACGCTACTGTTTCTCATGAATGGCATAGGTCTTTCGGGCACCATCCAGGGCCTAGAAAAAACCCTTCAAATAGCTAGGAAGATACTCTATCCCGGCGGGCAAATCATCTTTGACTCTTCAGATATATCGTATCTATATGACGATTATGGCGTAAAGAAGCCCGCTCATTACCCCGGTATAATAGAATACCAATACGAGTATAAAAATGAAATGGGTGTTCCCTTTGAATGGCTATATATCGACCAAGAAGAGCTGATAAAGGTCGCTGATAAGGAAAAATGGCTGATCCAAATTGTTTATGAGGATGAGAACAGCCAGTACTTAGCGCGCATGAGCATGCTATAAGCACTTTGGACAAGGAAAGCTTACATTAATAAAAATGCCACTACATAATATAATAGTGGCATTTTTATTTTGTATAATTCCAGGACCCTTATTTGCTTTTAATCCACTCGAAACGAGTGTACGGCACTAATACTTCTGGAACCTTAATCCCTTTTTCGGTCTGATTGTTTTCTAAAATCGCAGCTAAAATTCTTGGAAGCGCTAAAGCTGATCCATTCAAGGTATGTGCAAATTGCATTTTACCCTCTTTATTTTTGAACCTTACTTTTAGCCTGTTCGCTTGAAACGTTTCAAAGTTAGAAACAGATGAAACCTCCAACCAGCGTTCTTGGGCAGCACTATACACTTCCATATCGTAGGTTAATGCGGAAGTAAACCCGGTATCTCCGCCGCACAGCCTAAGGACTCTATAAGGTAAATCAAGTTCCTGCAATAAAGATTGAACGTAAGTACTCATCTCCTCCAGCACCTCATAAGATTTATCCGGATGAACAATTTGTACTATCTCCACCTTATCGAACTGATGCAACCTATTTAGGCCCCTAACGTCAGACCCGTAAGACCCAGCTTCCCTTCTAAAACAAGGGGTGTATCCGCAATGCTTAATTGGGAACTCCTCTTCTTTTAAGATCGTATCTCTATAAATATTCGTAATCGGCACTTCACCTGTAGGGATCACATAGAAGTTATCCCCAGTTACGTGATACATTTGCCCTTCTTTATCCGGCAACTGACCGGTAGCAAAGGCTGATTCTTCATTTACCAAAATCGGCACCTGGACTTCATGAAACCCTGCATCAGATGCTTTATCTAAGAAATATTGAATGAGCGCCCTTTGCAAACGTGCACCTTGATTTTTATAAACAGGAAATCCAGCACCAGTAATTTTAGAACCAAGCTCGAAATCAATAATATCGTATTTATCGGCTAACTCCCAGTGTGGTAAAGCCTTCACATCGAAGCTTGGTGTTTCCCCGTAATGCAAAACAACTTCGTTATCCTCCTCTCCTATTCCTTTAGGCACTGAGTCGTGTGGCAGGTTCGGAAGCTGTACTAATAGATCTTGGAGCCTATCACCTAGGCTGGACAGCTTATCCGACATATCTTTGATCTGATCTTTAAAGTTGGCGGACTTACGCTTCATCTCCTCTGCTTCGTCCCTTTTACCTTGTCCCATTAAAATCCCAATCTGCTTAGACGCATTATTAGCTTCAGCAGCAGTTGCATCGGACTGAGCCTGCAAAGATCGACGGTCGGCATCCACTTGGATAATTTCATCAACAATTTCTTTAGCATTGAAATTTCTCTTCTCTAACCTACTCACAACCTCTTGAGGGTTTTCACGAATGGTGTTTAATTGCAACATAGCTTTTTAGTTTTAATAAGAGCAAAGATAATAAAGTCCGCTGAATAGCGCCCGATTTGTGATTTTCTATTCGTAAAAATTACACCTTAAAGGATTATTAGGATCATATTCCATCGTTTATGCGCAAAAAACGCTGCTTCTATTCGCCCCCTCAATTCTTAAAGTAAGCATTGAACAGAATATTTTGGCGTTGAAAACAAACGGGTTAGTAAAATATTAGTGACGCAAGGCTAAAGAGCGTAATTAAAGCGTCAATTCCTTCAATTCAATTGCAACAAGCTGCAAAAATCAAAGAATTCAACTTATATTTGCCTATGCTCTATTTAGTACCTACACCTATAGGGAATTTGGAAGATATGACCTTCCGCGCCATTCGCATTTTAAAAGAAGCAGATGTAATTCTTGCTGAAGACACGCGAAGCAGCGCCCCTTTGCTTAAACATTTTGAAATTCAAAATAAAGTGTACGCTCACCATCAACACAATGAGCATAAAGCGGTACCTGAGATTATCAGGCTATTAAAAGAGGGGAAAATAATTGCGCTGATCTCCGACGCGGGGACACCAGCCATATCAGACCCGGGTTTTTTACTCGTACGGGCGGCGATAGAAAACCAAATTCAGGTGCAGTGCCTGCCTGGAGCTACGGCATTTGTCCCTGCATTGGTTACCTCAGGACTCCCAGCGGATCGTTTTACCTTTGAGGGGTTTCTACCAGTAAAAAAGGGTAGGCAAACAAAGCTAAAAGAGTTAAGCCAGGAGAGCCGCACGTTAATCATTTACGAATCTCCACACCGACTCAATAAGACTTTAGAGGACCTTATAGAGCATTTTGGTGGCGATAGAAAAGCTTCTGTATCCCGGGAGATAAGCAAAGTTTTTGAAGAAACTATTCGGGGCGAATTACTCGAAATCCAGCAGCATTTCTTAGAAAACACGATCAAAGGAGAGTTTGTAATTTGTATAGCTGGAAAATAAAGCAGCACAGCAAAAAATCAGGACATGCAGTTATGAGAAAAGATGATCAAATAAAGCAGTTTACTTTAGATAAGCAGGACCAGCATGCGGTAAGGAAAGTCTACCAGGCTTTACAGCCTCAGCTTGAACCTGGTGATGCCTTTTTATACTTTGTAACTGGTAATTCCTCTTTTCTAAGATCATCAGTGGATGTTATCGTTATTACTTTAAGGCGCCTTTTTTTATGTGAGAAAGTCAATCCCAAGATCAGCCGCGTAAATTTTGAGAGCTTCCCTCTGCAAGAGATTAAGAGCATAGAAATAACCAAAGGGACTTTTGCTAGTAGCATCACCATTAATCCTAAAAAACTGGATTATGAGTTCGTTATTCCAAAGCTTCCCAAATACCAGTCTACAAAACTCCGAGAGTTTTTCTTGTCTTGGAAAGAAGGTGCTCTTTCACACCCTAATGAAGCGGAAGTTAAGCAGCAGCCTACTCACAGGCCTGCAGCGAACATAAAAGACGTGCCTCAGGTTATTAAAAAAGTAGACAAACCTCAGCAAGAAGAGCCGAGGCAAGAAGAACAGCCTCAGCCGGCAAGCTCAAAAAGCATCAATGAACTCTACGCCAAGCGCTGGAATAAACAGCATCAAGCCAAGGCCAGTTCGACTGTCGAGCCGATAGAAAAAGATAAAAATTCGGTAAAAAAGGAAACTGAACAGAGCCTTTCTAAAGCGGTAAAACCACATTCGCAGCAGCAGGAAATTAAAAAGCCGGTTACCCAGCAAGTGGAAAACAAAAAACCTCCTGCGCCGCAGCAGGAAATTAAAAGACCCGATACTAAGCAGGCAGAAGACAAACCGCTCGTGCCCGCTATAAAAAAAGCAGAAAGTACGCTAACAGAAATCAAAAAATCACAGATAGCTAAATTAGATCAGCTTCTAAATAAACAATTGATTACAAAATCAGAATATGAAAGCAAAAAGGCCGAAATCATGGCTCAATCTTAATTCCAAAAACAAGTATTTTGGGTTTATAACATCCCTTTTGCTCATTTTAGCATGGCCCCCGATTCCGTATTCCGCGCCGTTATTGCTAATAGCACTCCTGCCAGTATTACTTCATACTGAAAGCATTATTCAATCGGATAACAAAAGAAAAGGAAAACGGATTTTCTGGACGACCTTCTTGGTGTTCTTCATCTGGAATACAGCATCTATATACTGGGTATTTAACGCCATGAACGCTTTTTTATCCGTTCCTGTATCTCTTTTAATTTCACTAATCCCTTTTGGCCTCGCCCCTTTATTAATGGCTACCTGTTTTTGGATTTACGGAAAATTAAGAAAAAGACTTCCGTTACTGCTATCACTATTAGCGCTAGCATCCCTATGGACTTGCTACGAGTATTTGCACCAGTGGTGGGATCTGGCTTTCCCTTGGATGACCCTCGGAAATGGCTGGGCGAATTTCCATGAGTTAGCACAGTGGTATTCATTCACCGGAGTATTTGGTGGTACCTGGTGGATTTGGGGTAGCAACATACTTATCTTTTTGCTATGCGTAGAGCCTAAGAAAGCTAAAACATACGCTGCAGCACTAGCAGCCTGGCTTACCGTTCCCATGGCTACTTCCCTATATATTTACAGTTCATATGAAGAGCCTTTTAACCCCTCTCAAATCGTAGTTGTCCAGCCTAATGTCGACCCTTATGGAAAATTCTCCTTCATATCGCATCAGGAGCAGCTGGAGAACTTAATGAGGTTATCTGAGTCTGTGGCTCCCGTCAACACCGAGTTTTTCATTTGGCCGGAAACGGCCCTATCGGATCCAAATGGGATTAATGAAGATGAGTTTCGTGAGTACCCTCAATTCAGCGAAATCCAGGGTTTTCTAATGAAATTCCCCAATGGGAATGTCCTTTCGGGGATCGAGAGCTTCCAGGTCTATTCAGAACCAAGAACAATTACTGCACGAGATTATGGCGGTGTATATATAGATCACTTTAATGCAGGAGTACTCATCGATAACAGCTCTAAACTCCAGTACTACCACAAATCTAAGCTGGTACCTGGCGTTGAGCAGCTTCCCTTTGGTGAAAAGCTAGCATTTATGAAGCCGCTATTTCAGCATTTTGGAGGTACAACTGGAGGATATGGTAAGCAAAGTGAACCTTCGGTATTGTATAGCGCGAGTGGGATTGGAGCTGCACCGGTGATTTGTTATGAATCTATCTGGGGCAACTATGTATCCGATTACATTAATAAAGGAGCTCAGTTTATAGCTATCATCACCAACGACGGTTGGTGGGGCAACACATCGGGGAAAGACCAGCACTTGCAGTATGCGAAGCTACGTGCCATAGAAACACGTCGCTGGGTAGCACGATCGGCTAACACAGGCATCTCAGCATTCATCAATCAAAAAGGAGATATTGTTGAAAAAACAAGCTGGTGGGAAGAAGCCGCCTTAACTCAAGAAATAAATCTCAATGAAGAAATTACATTTTATAGTAAACATAAAGACTGGGTGTTTTTTGCATCCGGAGTAATTTTAATTTTAACAATAATAGGATTTTTAAAAAATTCTAAAAGAAAACAAGGATAAATTCACAATCTTTTAATTATTTTTGCACTATGCAAATTTACTTAGACAACGCCGCAACCACACCAATGGCTCCAGAAGTCATTGAAGTTATGACTGAAATTATGAAGGACGATTATGGCAATCCTTCCTCAATCCATAGTCATGGAAGACAAGCTAAAACATTAGTAGAGAAAGCTAGGAAAACTGTAGCTCAGTTATTAGGTGTTTCTCCTGCTGAAATATTTTTCACTTCTGGAGGAACAGAAGCTGATAATATGGCATTAAGGTGTAGCATCGCTGACCTAGGCATAAAACACGTAATAACTACTCCTATAGAACACCATGCTGTTCTTCATACTTTAGAAGAACTCCATAAAAAAGGAGATATTAAGCTTATTTTATTAAGC
>DXEZ01000040.1 GCA_019114715.1 Candidatus Sphingobacterium stercoripullorum
TTTCATCACTTCTTTCATAAATCTATTATATTATATCATGTTTTTACTCAAAGAAAAAAGTAGATATAAATCTACTCTATAAATTCTAATTTATCTAATCAATCCTCCGAAACCCTTGTATTTTCAAGGAAAATCGGCATTTTAATACTCGTTCCTTATGTGTTTTCCCTTGTTTTTGCCCTTATGAGCCGAAACAAGGGAAACTTTTTGTTTAGGCTTCCCCGACCACCTTATCAAGCAGTCTTGCGGAAGTTCGTTTCGCTTCCCTCTTAGAGTGAGCGTAGATGTTCATTGTGGTACTTACGTCAGCGTGTCCGAGTAGTTCCTGCACATCCTTCGGTGCTGCACCGTTGGAGAGCAGATTGCTGGTGAATGTGTGTCTCAGCATATGAAAATGGAAATCTTCAAATCCTTCCAGTTTCTTTTTTGCCGACCTTGTCATAACACTAACCGTACTCGGTGACTCGTATGCTCCGTCAGGTCTCAGGCAGACAAAGGATATTTCCTTGTATCCGTCGGGAACTTCCTCCGTTCTCGGCAGGCTGTAGACTTCATAGTAAGTACGTTCTTTCTCTTTGACCTCTTTGTAGTAGTTGAGGTGGTAGAGTTCGCCATACTTGAAGCGGTTCTTGTGCTGTTCCGTCTTTGTCTTTCTGAGAATGTCAGCCAGAGTGTCGCAGAAGTCCACGGTGCGGACTTTCTTGCGTTTGGTAGCACCTATCTCTGTCTTGTGCCTTTGCCCGTTATATCGCATACTGCGTCGTACTGTGAGGTGCTGTCCGTCAAGGTTGATGTCCTGCCAAGTCAGACCACACACTTCTCCGATACGAAGTCCTGTGTAATAGGCTATCTGCATCGGGAGCAATGCCGGATTGTCTTTCTTTTTCAGAAAGTCCTCCAACATCACAAACTGCTGGTGGTCAATGGTAGGAGTGCTGTCAACTTCTCCGCCTTCGTCTGCAAACAGTTCGTATTCCTCTTTCTTTCCCCTCCATACCACATACTGCATAGGGTTAAAGGAAATCAGTTTCTTCGGGAATACCGCAAATCGGAACGCCCCCTGCAATACCGCCGAGAACAACCTCAGATACCCTTTGCTGAGTGCCTTTGCTGTTGTCCCGTCGGGGTTTTGTCCTCCGAAAGTAAGGAAATCCATAAATGCCTGTAAATGTTCCGCAGTGACCGTTTTCAGCTTTCTGTCGCCGATAGGATATTGCTTTATCCTGTTCACTGTTCCCATATACGCCATCACTGTACCGTTGCTCAGATTGCTGGGTTTCAGTTCTTCCTCCACCCACATATCAAGCAGCATACCCACAGTGGTGTTTTCAGGCTTTGCCACGAATTTCTTCGCTTCGTAGTCCTCCATTGCCTTGCGGAGCAATGCTTCCGTTTCGGATTTGCTTTCTGTGCCTGCAAACTCACGCTGTACCATCTTTCCGCTTTCATCTTCTACATAGAAGCGGTAGTACCATTTCTTGCCCTTTTTTCTTACAGATCCTTTTGCCATTGATAAATAGTCTCCTTTCTATCCGTGGCAATCGGAACTGTGACGTATGGTGTGCGTAAAGTAAATAGTGTCACATCCGCCGATTGTTTAATCGGCTTTTTTGTTGTCAAAGAGCCACGGAATTATTCTTTTTCGGCAAGCCTTGCTTCGGCTTCCGCTACTATCCCGAAAAGGTCTCCCATCTTCACAGCGGTACGACCTTCATCGTAGATATGTAAAATTCCGTCTAAGAATCGTTTCATATCCTCAATCGGTGCTTCCATTTCTTTATGGTAAACTCGTTCCTTAATCGCTCCCGACTCAATCGCATATCTCATAAGAGACTGTTTCAGTCCTTCATCTTCTGCAACACGGTCAACCTCTGTCATAGCATCGGAGAAGTGGTGGCAGAGAACGGAATACAAATCAATCATCTTTCCGAGGAATGTGGTAAGGAGCTGTTGGTGTGGTTCTCCATTCACAACCGTAGACACAGTATCAATGTACTTTCTGATATGTTCTTCCAAGTCCTTTTCACAGAGCGTTCTACTGTCATATTCCTTATCCTCTGAAAGACCTGTGAGCCATTCGGGAGTGGTAAACAGTGCTTCTGCCAGTCCATTGATAATCATTGTTCTCTTTGGGTCTACGCCGTCTGCTTCGTATCTCTGTATCGTTGACTTGTTCACTCCGATACGTTTGCCAAGCTCCGGCATTGTGAGATTCAATTCTGTTCGACGTTCTTTTACTCGTTCACCGACCTGTTTTGCGGTGAATGTAATTTCTTTTTTCAAGGTTTCCACCTCCTATCGAAACCAAGTATAGCATATCAAAACTCATTTTGCAACCCTTTTCTCGATAAAGGTTAAAAAATATCCTTAACAGGTTGTAAAATGAGTTGACAAGAGATAGCAAAATAAGTATAATGATAATTGCAAAGTTGCAAAATGAGTATTTTGAAAGGAGAGATGTGTAATGACAGAAATTAAAATGGGTTTAACTATCGAAGAAGCAGCGGAATGTACGGGTATCGGTAGGAACACTATGCGAAAACTGGTAGACTGGGGCAAACTTCCCGTTCTGAAAGTCGGACGAAAGACGATTATCCGCAGGGATACGTTGGAGCGTTTTATGACGGTCAATCAGGGCAGGAATCTCCTTAATCCAAGCGATGTACGAAAAGTGGAATAACCGTTCTCCAAAGCCCTCGGCGTTTGAGAGCGAAATACACCCCTCGCACAAATCTGCGATTTGTACTCTGGGTATTTCGCCCCTGCGGGGAGCCTGTATCACAACTTCGGACACCATCACCTCAGTTATGATACAGAGGAAATTGCACCGCAATTTCCATTGCTGTCCCACCAATCACCGATAGCTGTGACAGCCGCATCCGACAAGTCGGTTGCGTAATGAGTACGGTATTCTCAGCGAAAAAAGGAGCAAAAGGTTGGCAAGACATTCTTTTATCCGAATGTCGAAACTACCCAATGTCAAGGGAAGAATCTCATATATCACGAGCCACGCCAAACAGGAAAACCTTTACGCTACCTATCGTACCGCCGACAATACCTTTTGGGAAAATCTTGCCAGGGAAAGTCAGCAGGAGTTCCAGCGAAGCGGAACAACAGGAAAGTGTATCGAAGCAAGGGAGCTAATCATTGCCCTGCCGGAGATTTACACCACCTTTGACCCTCAGCAGGTGCTTGAGGAATTTACGAACAAATTCCGGCAGCAGTACGGAGTGGAATGTGTATCGGCTCTGCACCACAACAAACGCAAGACCAACTACCACATCCACCTCATATTCAGCAAAAGGAAACTGCTTCCCGAACCTGACATCAAGATTGCCACCAGAAGCGTATTTTACGACGAAACAGGAAAAAGGGTACGAACCAAGAAAGAAATCACAGACGAAAACGGTCAAGTCCGAAAAGGCTGTACCGTTATCAAAAAGGGGGAAGTTTACGAAAGCCACTTATTCACAACCAAAGACGAGCGTTTCAAAAGTGAAGCGTTCATAGCAGAAGCAAAAGAAGTTTACACGGAGCTTATCAATTCTCACATTTCAGATCCCGAACAACGACTGAAAGTGTTTGATAAGAACAGCGTGTATCTCCCGACAAAAAAGATAGGCAAGAACAACCCCAAGGCTGCCGAAATCGAAGCGGACAACGCCGCAAGGCAGGAATGGAACAGGACGGCGGATTTGGCTCTTGTATCGGGCATTGAAGAAGCAAAGATACTGGAAATCAAGCAGACCGAAATCCACGATAAAGCCGGTCAGTCCATCCGAGAAAACGGTTGGCTTCCAAACCTGTTCAGAAGCATCGTAGGCAAGGCAAAGGAATTTCTGCAAGCCATCATCCGTGAAAAGGATATGCCGCCCAAGCCAGTCCTCAATGTGGATATGGACGAGTTCCGCACAATGCAGACCCTTATGCTGAAAGTACAGAAACAGGCGAAAGCAATCAAGAAGATACAGGAAGTCACACTCCCGAATCTGCGACAGCAGCTTGCAGAAACAACGGGTATCTTCAAAGGCAAGGAGCGTAAGGCTCTGGAAAAGCAGATACAGCAGACCGAAATCGAACTTGCTGAAAAGCTGGATAAAATCCCCGATATTCTAAAAGATGACGGTTATCCTGATGTACAGGCATTTATGAAAACTTACCGCAAAGCAGAGGCTATTGTGACACAGTATAACCAAGACCTTGCAGAGTGGGAGCAGACAGTCAAGAACGGACAGAAACCTGCCGAGAAACAGCACAGACCGCCCGAAAGACAAAGCGTGCGTAACAGGCTCAGACAGCTTCAGGAGGAGGGCAAACAGAACTCCCAGCCGAAGCAGAGAAAGAAATCCCAAGACAGGGACAGATAATTACGACATAGGAAATCAACACCGCAGGGCAACCTGCCTTGCGGTCTTACATATATCAGAGTATAAGAAAACACCCTGCAAGATTTTTGTGCCTTGCAGGGTGTAATTTTATAAATGCAGAAAACTGAAAGTTTAAACTATTTTCTGTGGTCTTTATACTGATTATATTTTGTAAAATACATAGTAAATATTGATATATACATAACCAGAATGACACCAATAAATGTAGCTACAAAATAATTATGGTAACTAAACAGGTTAAGAATAAATTGTGGTAATAATACTGCAAGGAAAATGACCAACAATGGTAACATTCGACCTTTCAATACTCGTTGCATCATCTGAAATCTCGATTCCTCATCACAGAAAATTTCTTCTGCTACACCGTCTTCACTAACCGCTTTTCTAAAATAGCTGTAGCCCAAAAAATCCTGTATATACTCCCAACCACAATCATCAAACATTTTCAGATATTCATCCTTATGTGCGAGCCCATCTTTATTATAGTCGAGTTGGTACACTACGTCTTGAGGAATACATTTTTCAAAATGATACATTCCCAATCCTATTACCTTGATAAATTTCCAACCCGACTTATGCATTTCTCGTAAATAATCCTGCTCTTTTTCATATTCGAATATTGTAAACCATTTGAATTGTTTTTTTACTTGCATTCTACATTTCCTCCTGTGCTATCTTATATAAGCGTTCAATTTGTTTCAGTTCAAGTTGTAAAACTTCTAACCCTAAATCCGTGATTTGATAGATTTTTCGTTTATCTTCTTCACGAACAAAATGGATTATATTGTCTTTTTCCATTTTTGATAAACTACCATACAATGTACCCGGTGTCAGTTTAATAGCACCTTCTGTCAGTTTTTCAACCATTTGAACGATACCGTACCCGTGATTAGGTTTTCGCAAACATAATAGGATGAAAAAAGCAGTTTCCGTCATCGGAACATATACTTTTTTTATATGTTGATTCATTTCATCGACCCTCCGTTTGTTTTTAGTGCGATACATCGCACTTCGATATTGACAGTATATCGCAGTACGATACAAAAGTCAATAGGTTACATCAATAAATAAGTGGCAGAGAAAAAGCATTCCCTGCCACCATTCTAATGTTAGTTGTTAATTATATCGTGATTTACAACTTCTCTTGCACAATCCTGTATGTTATTCATCAATCCTATCCATTCCATAGGGTGTTCTGCTTTTAACTGTTCCGTCACACCCTGCTTTTGAGCCATTTCCTCAATCAATCGGTGGAACATTTGCTCCGCCTGTTGGTTAATATCTGCAAGATAGCGGTTAAGTGTACCCTCAATCAGCATTGTGGTGTAAACAATGTGCCTATGCTCCTGTAAATACTGCTTGTGGCGTTGTCCCCATAAGCCGACAGGCTGTGTTTCTTCTTCGGAAAGTATCAGACAAGGGATATAATAATCTCCCTGCAATTCATACCATAAACCGTTGCTTTCATTAAAAATGTACTTGTCCATATAATAAATCCTCCAGTATAATATATTCGCACATACGTCACAGTTCTCCGATTGCCACATTCTGTTATATCTTGTTATCAGATTTTCTTGCCCTTGTGTTTGCCCTTATCAGCTTCCAAGGGAAGAATAAAACAGTGTGAAATCGTATAATAAGTTAAGGTGAGCATTTTGCGATAAACCCTTTATTTTCAAGGCTTTTGGAGGATTTTATTAAAACCCTGTGAGGGTTAATAACCACTTATAAAATTGTGGTTTTCAAATTGTAATTTGTTACTATACAACCATAAATATAAATCCAAGTAAAAGTATTCCAATAAATGTAATTGATAACCATTTTCCAACCTTTGTAAACAAATTATCTTTATATTTAATAGATAATATTAGTGCTGGTATTAAAAATATAAATGAATAAAAAATAGTGTAATGTGTTCCAGTCGCATTAGCCATATTAGACCAAGTAGGTATGTTCAATGTTGCTAAAATGTGATCTCCAACACAAACTCCAAAAATATTAAAAGCCCAAACGAAAGCAATAATTACTAGTAACAATGACAATGAACCTATACCAATTTTTTTATTTTTCATTACAAATACCTCCTCGATAAATTACTATTTCTCATCATCTAATAACTGTATTTTAATCACATCATTTATTTCTGCTGGTTCTGTTTCTTGTATACTACCAGTAAATATAATTGATATATTATCTCCTACTTCTAGCTCATCAGCATTTATTTTAGTATGTCGCCATTCTAATTCAGTAGCCTCTGTAATTATAAACTCAAAATTTCCACGAAAGTTTATATCGTTTATATCTAAGCCTTTTACTGTTAATGCTATATTATCTATTGTAAAATTAGTATCTCTTATATCCGTAATTGTTGCATAAAAAGTTTGATATGATACCTTATGATTATCTAAGTTTTTTTCAAAATCATCATAAGCTCTCTTGTACCCTATAAAATAACTTATAATTGCCACAATTATTACCGCTATAATACATAAACATACTATTTTTTTCTTTTCCATAATTACCTCAAAGTAATAAATTACTATTTCTATTATAATATCATAAAAAGAAAAATTACTCTATACTTTCGTATAAAGTATGTGAAAATTGTAATTTATTATGCTATAAAAACATTATAAATAACTACAACATATAAAAATACTGCTGTAATAACAGTTAGTATAAAACTACTATTTTCTCTACTTTTCTTATATTCAACACTTCTTAATACTAATAAAGTAGCTAATGCTAAAAACATTATTGGATTTGCAATATCAAAAGATATAACTTTTAATAATCCTAGTAATGCAAATAGCATTGTAACTATTGATAATATAATCTTTGCAATTTTCATTTTTTACCTCCTCCATAAATTACTATTTGTTTAACAAATCAATAAATTGTAATTTAAATTATTTTTTTAATACTTTATTTAATGTTTTAATATGTTCTTCGGGATTAATCAGTGCATCTTCACAATGACCTTTTCCTTTTAAACAAATAGTAGTAGTATTTTGATAGTTTTTCCTCAAATAATGTGCAACTTTACGAAATAAAATCTCATTTATTTTACTACCATAAAAATAATAAATCTCTGTATTTGGTGTGTTAATATCGCTAGGTAAATTAAATTTTCCAACTTCCTGGACACAATTAATTATTGTTTTATCTGACAGATAATCAAACAACTCTAAAAACACATCTACTTTATCTTCGCTAATAATAGTGCCAATGGCTTGTTTTATGGTTCTTTCATCTCTATTTTGAGTTTTATGAGTAATATTCAAATACCATTTTGTAAAATAATTTGTCATAAATTTATTCCAAGATAAAAGAGGAGAACTCTCTAATATTAGTTTTTCTATTTCTATATTTTTATTCTTCCAAATATAACTTGCTAAAATTCCACCCATACTCATACCATAAATTGCAAAAACTTTATTACCATATTTAGTAATATAGTATTCTTCTAATTCTTTAGCACAAATATCGAATGATACAAAATCCTCTTTCTCATTGATATTATGACCTGCAAGAATCGGTACAATTACACAGTAGTCATTTTTATAGTAATCAATATAATCATCCCATATTTGATATGGACTTTGAAAACCGTGAATCAAAATGATTTTCTCATTTTTGGGATTACCATATTCTAATATTTCCATCTCAACAACTCACTTTCAAATTACTATTTATCTATTTCTTCTAATAAT
>DXEZ01000337.1 GCA_019114715.1 Candidatus Sphingobacterium stercoripullorum
GAATATGAACGAAAGAATAATATAAAAAGAAGCCCTTACCAGTAAGAAGAAATCTATTTTTAGCGAGGATCTTTTTAATTATAAGAAGAATATTTTAAACCTTTTATTACCTTTGTGGAGTATTGTAAATGATAAGAATATGGAAAGCACATTGAAACTAGACCTACTAGTCATGACCGTACATCCTGATGATGCTGAGCTAGGAGCAGGGGGCGTAATAGCAAAATACGTTGCTGCAGGTAAAAAAGTGGGTATAATAGATCTCACTAGGGGCGAACTCGGCAGTCGAGGGACAGCAGAGACTCGAGCCAATGAAGCAAAAAATGCCGCGGAAATATTAGGTGTTCATGTACGGGAGAATCTAGGACTAGCGGATGGTTTTTTTCAAAACGAAAAATCTAGTCAGCTAGCCATCATCAAGGCGCTTAGAAAATACAAGCCCGAAATAGTTATCACCAATGCAATTGAAGATAGGCATCCAGATCACGGTCGAGCCAATAAGCTGGTTTACGACTCGGTGTTTTTAGCAGGGTTGCAAAAGATTGAAACTTCAAACGACAGTGGGCAGAGTCAAGAGCAGCATAGGCCAAGGCTTTTACTAGAAGTTATACAGGACCGGTTTATTCAGCCCGACATCGTAATAGATATAACTCCGTTTTGGAATATTAAAAAACAATCCATTCTCGCTTATCAAACGCAGTTCAATTCCACGGATCCAAAATATGGTCCAGCTACTTACATTTCAAATCCTACCTTTATGAAAGCTACAGAAGCGCGTGCATTGGAACTAGGGAGAAATATCCAAGTGGACTATGCAGAGGGGTTCACATCTAGAAAGATTCTGGGCGTAAGTGACCTATTCGAACTCATATAGATTTTTTAAATGCACCCTGCTAAACAGCTTCCTTTTTTGGACGCGTAGACAGGTAATAACATGTCAACCTAGAAATGTTTTAAATGACCTTCTAATGTAACTATCATGTTAAGATGGCCCTATAGTACCTATTTATCTTGGCCGTTATTGAAAAATAGCGTATTATTGTCACCGATGATTAATTGGAAGCTCATATCGCTTAGGAAAAAATACCAAAAGTATGCTGTTGCAACATTGGCAATACTCTGCGTACTGCTTTCTTCCTGTGCAATTAAGTCTAACCTAAAAAGTTTTTTGGGTGTCGCTACTCAAACTGAGCATGTTAACTTGAGTAAAGGAAGCCAATTAATCGATAAAAATACTACTGAAGACTGCCAACTATTGGAGTCTAATGTCAGTTTTACCATTCAAGCCGCTGGTATAGATCTAACGCCCTTAATGTTAGAACTATTTCCTTTTTTAGGAACCTCCCTTCTATTAATTGGGCTACACCACAGGCTACATGATTTTATAAAACCACAGTATAATAGTACCCAAAGGATAAAGCAAAATATTCCCTTATTCTTAGTGTACAAGAGACTTATTATACACCACCAGTCTTAATTATCCAATCATTTTATTGGTGCTTTCATCTCCCCAATAGGGATAAAATGAAAGTAGCAAATGCATCTATTTGTTAGGGTTTACCCTTAGGTGAACCATTATATTGGTAATTAAGAAAATAATGACATTTAGTAAAATAAAAAGAACGGTACTGGGCTTTGCTTTATTGTTCTCATTCCATGCCAGCGCTCAGGAGGGCTCCGCAGTTTCATTAAAAGAACTATGGGACAGAATCGAGCAAGGTTATTCCGGAATTAACGCGAAAGAGGCAAATGTCCAAGCCGCAAATTTAGAGTTAGATGTAGTGAAAGGTGGTAACCTTCCTCAATTGAAATTTCAAGCCCAGAACACGTATGGTACTTTCGAGGGTGCTTCTGGTGGCTTTTTTCCTCAATCTGGCTTCTTCAACGTAAGTGGTAATGCTCCAGCTTTAAATGGAGTTTCACATACTGCAAACAGCTTTGCATCGGGAGTGGTAGAGTGGGAGGTGTTTTCCTTTGGGAGGACAAAAAAGGAAAGACAAGCCGCTGTAGTATCCTATTCGCTGTCCCAGAGTGAGCTTGAAACTTATCTCCTTGGGCTGAAGAGTGAGTTGACAAAAAGATACATCGAACTCCTGTATAGCCAGTCCAAAGAAAGCTTGAGCACTAGAAACGTTGCTCGCTTAGATTCTATTAGGCTCATTACTCAAAGTCTCTCTAGCGCAGGCTTAAGCCCCGCAGCAGATAGCCTCCTGGCCTCCTCCTCGTTTATTCAAGCCTCTGGAGAGTTGGATAAATGGAATGGACAAAGGGAGGCTTCTATCATTAAAATAGAGGAACTTGCCGGAACAAAGGTAAGTGGAAACTTCAGCGTTGCTGAAAGCACATTTTTAAACCCTTCCTCAGGCGTATCGGTCTTAGAATCTGATGATACTTTCATTCACCCAGTTTTACAGGCCATTCAGCAGCAAGGAGATATTTTAGAGCTAAACTCAAAAATAGAGCGGTTAGGAGCATTGCCCTCAATAAAAGTGCTAGGAGGATATTCTATGCGTTCCTCAGGAATTTATACCGATGGAACTGCTTCTTCACAATGGGTGGATGGATTCAATAACCTAGCTAATAACTGGTTAGTAGGCCTGGGGTTAACCTGGAACTTTACAAGTTTATATACCAATAAGGCAAAAGCTTCGCAATACGATCGCAAGGCAGAGTCTACACGATTCACCTATCAACAGCAGCGCGATGCTATCCATGCAGAAAAAGCTTCTTTATTAGCTAAAATCAAAAAACAACTGCTCCAGGTCAATAAATCAAAGATTTCTGTAGATCAGTCGACTGATGCCTACAGCATGTATTTAGCACGCTATAAAAGTGGGTTAATCTCTCTGAGTGAGCTCCTACAAATTCAAGTACTCCTAGAGCAGGCTGAAAGCAACTTGATTACCGCATCCAAGGATTATTGGACGCTGATGAATCAATACGCAGCATTAGAGTCAGACTACAGCTACATGTTTAACCATTTATAATTCTATATATGAGTTTAATTAGATTTGCTTTAAGAAAGCCCATTGCCATTATGGTTGTAGTTTTGGCAATTGGTTTTTTCTCTTTCAACACCGTTAAAAAAATTAACGTTGATATATTCCCAGAAGTTGAGCTTCCGGCAATGTATATCGCCATGCCTTACGGTGGGCTGTCACCAGCTTATATGGATGGATTTATGGCCAATGAGTTTCAAAAGGTTCTACTTTTTGTAAGTGGCGTGAAAAACATTGATTTTAAGAGTGTTCAAGGGCTAACGCTCATGAAGCTTACCTTTTACCCGGGAACCGATATGGCCCAAGCGGCCGGAGAGCTATCGGCACAAGTCTCCAGGGCCATGGGCTTTTTGCCTGCAGGGGCAGTCCCACCGATGGTGGTGCGTTTCGACGGCAGCTCATTACCAGTAGGGCAGCTTGTTTTTGAGAGCGAACAGCGTTCGGTTAACGAACTGCAAACCTTGGCTATTACCCGAGTGAGGCCCATGTTTGTGGAAATACCGGGTATCACTGCGCCAGCGCCATTTGGCGGAAGTATACGCTCTATTGTGGTTAATATAGATCCCAAAGCAATGTTGGCCAATGGCCTTAGCGCTGAAGAAGTGACTATAGCTATTTCTAAAAATAGCCTTCCTTCACCTGCAGGAAACATAAAAATAGGGGAAGAGAATCTCATGACTCCGGTTAATTCCATCGCTCAAGATCCCGAGGAATTTTTAAATACACCCATTAAGAAGGTTAACGACCGTACTATATACATTAGAGATGTAGCTAGCGTTACCGATGGAGCCGATCAAACTGTAGGTTATGCCTTGATTAATGGCAAAAGATCTGTGTATCTGCCCATTATTAAAAAAGCAGATGCTTCTACTTTAGATGCAGTTAAGAATTTAAAAGCCTCCCTTGGGAAGCTGAAAAATCAACTTCCAGAAGATGTAGATGTAAGGTACGAGTTTGATCAATCTACCTATATAGAGAGCTCTCTAGAGAACCTCATTCACGAAGGATTGCTCGGAGCACTTTTTACGGGGCTGATGATTCTTCTGTTTCTAGGGGATACTAGAGGAGCAATAATCGTTGTGCTTACAATTCCCATTGCAATTCTTACGGCCGTCACTGTGCTGGACCTCTTTGGTCAAACAATTAACATCATGACCTTAAGTGGACTCGCTTTATCCATAGGTATATTGGTCGATGAGGCGACTGTGACGATAGAAAATATCCACCAACATTTTGAGTTTGGAAAAAGTAAGCAAAAAGCAATTTTAGATGCGCTGTTGGAGATATCCATTCCCAAGCTTTTGATTTTGCTGTGTATCCTAGCGGTTCTCACACCTGCATTTATTATGACAGGTATTCCTAGGGATATGTTTATGCCGTTGTCCATGGCCGTTGCCTTCGCCATGATTGCCTCATTCTTAGCATCGCAAACTTTTGTACCTATCCTTGCAAACTGGATGATGAAACAAAAGGATCCTAAGAAAGATAAAAGGAAATCGAAAAGGTCTTTCTTTGATAAATTCCGGCTGCGCTATACCTTTAGGATGCGCAGGTGGTCGAAAAGTTCTGGCTTATTATTTTTCCTATATATAGTTATCGCTGGAGGTGCTGTATTTGGATTGCTACAACTGGTAGGTACGGATGTTATGCCTGTAACTAACAATGGTGACTTTCAAATGCGAATTCAGGCGCCTCAAGGAAGTAGGCTGGAGAAAACCGAGCGCATAGTAAAGGATATTACCAGTGAAATTACAGATCTGGTTCCTGAAAATGGTATTAATATCACCTCCGCCTTTGTAGGAATGCATCCGGCTACTTCTCCAATTAACCCTATATTTTTATTTACGAACTCTTCCCACGAAGCGGTGCTTCAGATATCCATAAACCAATCGGTTTTTAAGGGATCAATAAACGAGCTGAAAGAAGACATCCGTCGTACAGTTTCTAGGGAGCATCCAGAGGTGGCATTTAATTTTGAGCCTATGGAATTGACCGAAAAAATTATGGGGCAAGGAGCCATGACGCCCATCGAGGTTAAAGTAGGAGCAAACCAAATTCAGGCGGCTTATAAACATGCCTCCAAAATTGAAAGTAAACTCAAGGAAATCCCTTATCTAAGAGATGTGCGAATTGCGGAACCTATAAATTACCCCACACTAGAAATTAAAGTGGACAGAAACTTAGCAGGCCAGTTTGGACTCAGTATGGATGAAATTTCTAAAAGTCTAGTTACTGCGACCTCCTCAACTCGTTTTACAGATAAAAATATGTGGGTAGATCCAAGGTCTGGACTCGTTTTTCAAACTCAAGTCCAAATTCCAGATGAAATAGTAAATTCCGAGTACAATTTAAGAGCACTGCCCCTAAAAAAGGGAAGCCTGCGACCTGTCTTAGAGGATGTAGCAACAATCAATCGCGTGACCACCCCAGCGCAGGTCAATCGTAAAGGACCCAATAGGTATGTGACGGTAGTCTCAAATATCCACGATAAAGATCTAGGTGAAGCTTCTAAAGCCGTGAAGAAAGCTATTAGTGAGGTAGGCGATGGTCCAAGGGGGACGTCTGTATGGACTGAAGGGACCATGCAACTCTTAGAGGATACGATGGAAAGCTTGATATCTGGCTTAGCAGTAGCAATAGTGGTTATTTTTCTAATGCTTTCAGCTTACTACCAGTCATTTAAAGTTCCCCTGGTTATTCTGTCTGTTTTGCCTGCCGTCGTTGCAGGGAGTATGAGCATGCTATTTATTACAAGCAGTACTTTGAACTTACAGTCCTATATGGGAATAATTATGTCTTTAGGGGTATCGGTATCTAATGCGGTACTTTTGATTAATCAAGCGGAATTCTATCGTAAAAAATTCGCTTTAACCCCATATAATGCTGCTCGATTAGCAGCATCCTCGAGGCTAAGGCCTGTTTTAATGACAGCTGCAGCTATGACAGCAGGTATGCTTCCAATGGCTATTGGCCTGGGAGATGGCGGGGAGCAGGTAGCTCCACTAGGAAGGGCCGTAATTGGAGGGTTAATAGCCTCAACGGTTTCAATATTACTGCTTTTACCGCATTTCTTTTCCGCATTGATGGCAAGAAGCAGTATAGACAGCCCATCTTTAGACCCTGAGGACGTCGAGAGTAAATACTACAGCATTTAATTAACGCAGATTAATAGAAAGATCATGAAAATAGTTTATAGCATTAAGAAAAATACAAAGTTGTACCTTGGTGTGTTAATTGCATCAGCGGGATTACTAGGGGCATGTTCCCAGTCTAATTCAAAGCAATTAGACAACGATTCGGGTGAAGGCAAGGCGCAGCCTGAGGTGGTAGGCATGAAAATGTCTGGATCCATAATCCAAAAGCTAAATCCAGATTATAGTATTTCACTTCCAGCAGAGCTCCACCCTTATGAACAAGTGTCCGTTCATGCTAAAGTAAGTGGATTTATAAAACAAATTTTTGCCAATAGGGGAGATTACGTTAAAAAGGGACAGCTACTTGCCACGCTAGAAGCACCAGAATTGGAACAGCAATATTTACGAGATAAGTCGAATGAGCAAAAAGCAAATAACGACTATGTTTATGCCAAGCAGGCCTATGATCGTTTAGTGGATGCATCAAACACCGCTGGTGCTGTAGCTGAAATTGAGTTGGATAGAGCTAAAAGTGCTATGGAAAGTGCCTACTCTAGTTTTAAAGCTGCGCAGGCACAAACCCAGCACAGCTCACAGCTAAAAGAGTATCTTCGTATTGTAGCTCCATTTGATGGGATCATTACTCAACGTAATGTTTCGGTTGGTGCACTATCGGGTGCAAGTTCAGAAATTCCAATTTTTTTAATAGCACAGAATGATAAGCTGAGGCTTACTTTATCTGTCCCTGAGAAACATGCGTCTTCAGTGCAGCCAGCTTCGGTGGCTAGTTTTACAGTTAGTTCGCAGCCGGGTGAGGAGTTTGATGCCAAGCTTTCTAGGAGCTCAGGGATGTTGAGTCAAGGAGATAGGTCATTGACTCTAGAGTTTGATGTGGATAATAGCGATGGTGTCTTGCAGGGAGGAGATTATGCGCAGGTCAAGCTGCAGTTAAAAAGAAGGAAAGCATCACTTTGGGTGGACAACAATAGTATTTTAAAGTCCCAAAGTGGAACGTATCTACTTACGGTAAAGGAAGGTGAATTAAAAAAGGTTGCTATTCATGAAGGGGTACGACTAGATAGTATAACGGAAGTTTTTGGTAACTTTGCAAATGGAGACACCATTATATTAAAACCTTCGGAAGAAATGAATGAAGGTCCCATTGATTTAGCTAATTTAACTTTTTAAGGGAATAGTTTATCTTTTGAAATGATTAAATAGTTATCTTCACCAATATATTATGGACAACACACAATAAATAACATTATAAAATGAATAAAATTTTCAAACCTACTGGTCTATTAGGTGTTTTTACAGCATGTGTTTTTTTGAGCTTAACCTCCTGTGGTGGCCCGGCTCAGGATAACAAAGAAGATGGAACCACGGAATTAATAGAAACTGAAAATATTGTGATTGACGACAGCCCTAAAGCCACCAATGTTTCCTTTACGAACCTTCAAGGGGATAAAGTGGATGTTGAGTCGCTGAGAGGGAAGGTCGTTTTTATAAACTTCTGGGCTACTTGGTGCCCTCCATGTATTCGTGAAATGCCATCCATTCAAACATTAAAAGAAAACTTCGATGGTAATTCCGATATTGAGTTTCTGCTTGTAGATGTGGATAACGACATCGACAATGCCAATGCTTTTATGAAGGAACACGATTTTGACCTGCCATTATATGTGCCAGCAAGTGAAATACCATCAGACTTTTTAGCTGGCGTTATTCCTACAACAGTAATTATCGATAAGGAAGGGAAGATGGTTACTCGTTTGGAGGGCGGTAGAGATTATGCTGATCAGGAGATGATCGACTCTATTACCGAGCTGGTTAACCAATAACATAAGTTTAATAGTCCATCGATTCTGCAAGAACAGGGTTGGTGGACTATTCTTTAAAGGCAACCTGAAATATATTTAGCTGTTTTTATTGAAAGTGGAGATGGCTTTTTTTTGTACAAAAAAACCGTCGAACTTATTTTGATTTTCAAAATTAAATACAAACACCGTTTGGCAGCGGTTGCACTTATACTCTCTATGTTCTCTTTTATTCCTATTCCGAGCTATGGATATTAAGGAAAACTCTCCAGATTCGATTAATTTGGAGCATAGGTTTTCATATTGATCGATCTTCTCAATAGTAGAGAAATGGACTAGGGGTTTATAAATCTCGCATCCACAAAGCTTTGAAGTTTTCATAACAGTTATAATGCTCGTTGTTTTTTAAATATAAAAAGAAGGAGTCCTTTTATAACATATACCATTAACTCCTAAGTGGAATTAATAGTATTCATATTGAACCATTTAAATAATCTGAAAACCGAAGTATTCCTTAACCGACCTTAAGATAATTAATCAGAGCAAATCGTTTTGCCGAAACGTAAAAGTACACTGCTCGAGCGCAAGTACTTTACATTTTCTTTAGGATGCTTTCAATAACCTTTGGGAAATAATTGTGTTCCAATTGTTGTACCTTAAATTGAAGCATTTCTACTGTGTCTTCCGGTTCAATTTTAAATTTTGATTGGTGAATGACCTCACCTTCGTCGTAATTTTCATTGACGAAATGTATTGTAATCCCACTTTCTTCTTCTTTAGCTTCTAACACCGCTTTGTGGACATGAGATCCATACATACCCTTGCCACCAAATTTTGGTAATAGAGCAGGGTGGATGTTAAGAATTTGGTTCGGATAAGCTTTTAATAAATTATCGGGGACCTTCCATAAAAAACCTGCTAATGCAATTAGATCTACATTCAAGCGTTGAAGTAAATGCAACACTTCATCAGTATGATACAGTTCTTGTCTGTCAAATATATGGGAGGGGATTTCAAAGTTGTCTGCTCTCTGGAGTACATAGGCGTCCATGTTGTTGCTTAGCACAAGTACCACTTCTCCAACTTTTGAATGTTTAAAATGCTCCATTATCTTTTGAGCGTTGGAACCAGAACCAGAGGCAAAAATAGCTATCCTTTTTTTCAAAATTTATCCGCGTTAAGTTTGACTAATAAAAGTTAAATTAATTAACAGTCCTAATCTATTAATTTTTTTCGTATTTTATCTATCTAAATAATAGGATTTAACGAAATATACCACATATATGACTTTTAACAAAAGAAAAATTAGGTTAATACTTTTCTCTTTGGTTCTTTTTGCCACTTACTCCTCGGCACTTGGTCAGACCCAGGCAAGTAAAAGTGAACTGAAAGATTTTGGAAAATTTTATCTCCTGGCAGATACAACAAAATTCATTACAAAAGCTAATCTTCCAAAAAAGGGACAGATTTTATTGATGCTTTACGATCCATACTGTGATTTTTGCGATACCTTTTTAAATAAACTGCACAAGGAGATGGATACATACAAGGATTTGCAAGTATATTTAATCTCTTTATCGCAACAAAAAGAAGTCGAAGAATTTCAGAAAAAGCACAGCAAAGATATCGCTTCTCGAAAGAATGTACACTTCCTAAGAGATAAGGATTACGGCTTTCTCCTGACATTTGATCCCGATATGTTTCCTAGCATTCTTTTATTTGATGCATCAAGAGAAAGGCTTCTGGCTAGGACCGATGGGATTGATGACATAGCGAGTATTTTTAAGGCCTTAAAGTAAGTGTATTGTTATCATTTAATTATCTCCTTATCTAAAAGGAGGAGAGCGAAGTAATAACGGTATTTTTTATGGGTTGGATCCTCTCAGGTCATAAGCTGTAAAAACCAAAGAGCAGGGTGTTCATGAAACAGGGAGATCAACCAACCTCCCTGTTTAACGAATTGAGTTAATATAGTTTTTTTGGATTCTTAACTTTCGTCTTTAGAAGTGCGTGGTCTATTACCTCTGCCATATCATCTATATAATGGAACTTTAAGTCCTTAATATAATCTTCTTTAATCTCTAAGACGTCTTTTTTGTTCGAGCTGCTAAGAATTATTTCATTAATATTGGCTCTTTTAGCAGCTAAAATTTTCTCTTTAATTCCGCCTACTGGTAGTACTTTTCCTCGTAAGGTGATTTCACCGGTCATAGCTATTTTTGACCTTACCTTTCTTTGTGTAAATAAAGAAGTCAAAGCTGTTAACATGGTAATACCGGCAGAAGGGCCATCTTTTGGCGTAGCACCGGCAGGGACGTGGATGTTTACATCCCATTTATCGAAAACTTCATTAGGGATATTGAATTTTTCCGCATTCGCTCGTAAATATGCCATAGCTAAAGTAGCTGATTCCTTCATGATATCTCCTAGGTTTCCAGTGAGATGTAAACGGCCTTTTCCAGGACTAAGGCTGGATTCAATAAACAAGATATCCCCACCGACGGCTGTCCAAGCTAAGCCTGTAACCACTCCTGCAATCTCATTATCTTCATAGATGTCCTTATCGAAAATAGGAGCGCCCAACATGTCCTCAATATCCTCCTTTGATACCGCAGGAGTGTAGGTCTTTTCCATAGCAATTTTTGTTGCTATTCCCCTAACAATAGAGCCTATTTTCTTCTCCAACCCACGTACACCAGATTCTCTTGTATATTCTTCAACAAGCTTCTCAACGATCTTCGGTTTAATCGCTATTTGTTTACTATTTAGACCGTGCTGATTCCGCTGTTTAGGAATCAAGTGCTTTCTAGCAATTTGAATCTTTTCTTCTAATGTGTAACCGTTTACTTCAATGATTTCCATTCTATCAAGCAAAGCTGGCTGAATAGTACTTAAAGTATTTGCCGTGGCAATGAATAAAACTTTCGATAAGTCGTATTCCACCTCCAGGTAGTGGTCGTAAAATGTGGTGTTTTGCTCCGGATCAAGGACTTCCAATAATGCTGAGGAAGGATCTCCTTTGAAATCCGTACTCATTTTATCTATCTCATCCAGTACAAAAACAGGGTTCGATGTTCCAGCCTTTTTAATAGACTGAATGATTCTTCCAGGTAAAGCACCGATATATGTTTTCCTATGCCCGCGGATTTCGGCTTCATCACGAAGACCACCCAGGGCCATCCTAGTGTATTTTCTGTTGAGAGCTTTTGCAATAGATTTACCAAGGCTTGTTTTACCAACTCCTGGAGGGCCTACTAGGCAAATGATAGGAGCCTTCATGTCGTTCTTCAGCTTGAGAACCGCCAAATATTCTATAATTCTCTTTTTAACCTTTTCTAAACCGTAGTGGTCTTTATCTAGAACTTTTTCAGCTCTTTGAAGATCAAAGTTGTCTTTAGAAACATGGTTCCAAGGAAGGTCAAGTACAGTCTCTAAATAATTTAGCTGGATAGAATACTCAGGTGCAGCAGGATTTATCCTACCTAGTTTTTCTAGCTCCTTATTGAAATGCTCTTTTACATAATTAGCCCATTTCTTTTTCTTAGCTCTACTGCGCAGTTCATCAATTTCTAAATCAGGCGTGTTACCTCCCAATTCCTCTTGAATAGTTTTCAGCTGTTGATTTAAAAAGTAGTCTCTTTGCTGCTTGTCTAAATCCACTCTAACCTTATTCTGAATTTGATTTTTCAGCTCAAGCATTTGCATCTCAATAGTTAGATGCTCAAGGAGGCTCTCCGCACGTTTAGTGAAGTTGTTGACTTCCAATAAAGACTGCTTTTTATCAATTTCAATGGTCAAGTTGGAACATATGAAATTTATTAAAAATGTAGAGCTCTCAATATTTCTCACCGCAACGCTAGCCTCTGATGGTAGGTTGGGAGAGAGTTGAATGATTTGCAGAGCCAGTTCCTTGATACTGGAAATTAGTGCTTCAAACTTTTTTGTTTCTTTCAGAGGTTTTTCTACCAGCTTTATTACTTTCGCTCGAATGTAGGGCTCTGTTGTGGTCACCTCTTCTAGAGATATCCGCTGCTTACCTTGGATGATAACCGTAGTATTTCCATCGGGCATTTGCAGCATCTTTATAATTCTAGCTACTGTACCTACTTTATAGAGTTCCTCAAAACTAGGATCCTCAACTTTCATATCGACTTGGGAAACAACCCCTATAGTACGATCTCCTTTATAAGCGTCTTTGATAAGCTTTATGGACTTGTCTCTTCCTACTGTTATGGGGATAACTACTCCTGGGAAAAGAACTGTATTCCTTAACGGCAAAATGGAAAGTTCCTCTGGGACATCTGCATTACGCATTTCGTCTTCGTCTTCGGACGACATCAAAGGGAAAAATTCAGTTTCTTCGTTAATTATTGGTATCGCTTGATCAAAATCAAATGTGTCGAATTTACTCATATATCTATAGCCTGCATTCCGACATAATGTCAGAATTATCTTCTTTTTCTTTATTAATGACTTTATTTCTCTTACTTTAGTAGTATTGCAATGCATATGCCAATTTATAAATTAAGCAATTGAAGGACAAAAGAACACCTTTGGATGCAAAAAAGTCAGTTGAATAACATAAAAACGCAGTGAAAAACCAATTGGCCTCGGTCAAGAGTAGTAATTTAGTAAAAGTTTGTTACCGTATTTTTACAAAAATAATAAAATATGAAAATCAATTCTTCTGCAAAATTTTTCGCTGAATTAATCGGCACTTTCGGTTTAGTTTTATTTGGTTGTGGTGCTGCTGCAATAGCAGGGGGCGACACATTAGCTAACCTCCATGGACTGGGGCTACTAGGTATCGCGCTAGCATTTGGTTTTTCTGTAGTGGCTTTTTCCTATGCAATTGGAGGCATTTCGGGTTGTCATATCAACCCCGCAGTAACAGTAGGAGTTTTATTAAACAAAGGGATCTCTCTTAAAGATGCAATGATATATATCGCTGCGCAACTCCTAGGTGCATTGCTAGGAGCGTTTGTTCTACAGCAAGTTCTTCAAGGGCAACTAGCTGGCTTTACACCATCAGAATGGTCCTATGGAGCCAACGGATGGGGTGAAGGCTATCAGAATGAATACAATACAACAGCAGCATTTATAACAGAAACAGTGTTGACATTTATATTTGTTTTTGTTATTTTAGCCGCGACCTCTAAATGGGGGAACAGCACAATGGCAGGTCTTGCAATAGGGATTACCTTGGTGTTGATTCATTTGTTTGCTATCCCAGTAACTGGGACCTCGGTCAATCCTGCAAGAAGCTTTGGCCCTGCATTACTAGCAGGAGGCAAAGCACTGTCTCAGCTATGGTTATTTTGTACAGCTCCAATTTTAGGTGCAGCGATTGCAGCTGGAGTATGGAAAGCGGTACAGCCACGTCAAAATTGAAGTTTTTCGTAATAAGACCTTTACCTTACACATTCATTCCTTACGTGTTTTTATTCCCAAATGCGTTGCTTTATTCCCAGTAAAGCAGCGCTTACTGATATTCATGAGCTAAGAATTGGTTATTGTGCTATTTCACTTCAAATCCAAAGAATTACTTTTGTGAATTATATAGTGTAGATATTTTTTTGAATTGAAGTGCAATTCGTATCTTCGTATTATGAGTGATTTTATCGTATCGGCACGAAAATATAGGCCAGCAACTTTTTCAACAGTTGTTGGACAAAAGCATATTACAAGCACTTTAAAGAATGCTATCTCTAACCAGCAATTAGCGCAAGCGTTTTTGTTTTGTGGTCCAAGAGGTGTAGGTAAAACAACTTGTGCGAGAATATTGGCCAAAACGATAAACTGCGAGAACTTGCAAGAGGATATAGAGGCTTGTGGCACTTGTAATAGCTGCCAGTCTTTCCAAAGGGGAAACTCCATGAGTATCCATGAACTTGATGCAGCTTCAAACAACTCGGTAGAAGATATTCGAGAGCTTATAGAGCAAGTGCGAATTCCTCCTCAAACAGGTAAATATAAGATCTACATCATAGATGAGGTTCATATGTTGTCTCAGGCGGCGTTTAATGCATTTCTAAAAACGCTTGAAGAACCACCTTCCTATGCTATATTTATCTTAGCAACTACAGAAAAGCATAAAATCCTTCCTACCATATTGTCTCGCTGTCAGATTTTTGACTTCAATAGAATTAAAGTCGAGGACATGGCAGAGCATCTGAAAAGTATTGCAGAAAAGGAAGAGGTTAGCTACGAGATGGATGGGCTGCAAGTGATTGCACAAAAAGCCGACGGTGGATTAAGGGATGCGCTCTCGATGTTTGACCAAATTGTGAGTTTTACAAACCACAAAATTACCTATCAAGCTGTTATTGATAACCTTAATATTCTAGATTACGATTATTATTTCAAGCTTGTAGAGCAAATTAAATCTGAAAATACAGCAGAAGCCTTGTTGTTATTCGATCAGGTGATAAGCAAAGGTTTTGAAGGTGGACATTTTATTGCTGGTCTTGCTTCTCATTTTAGAAACTTGCTAGTAGCTAGAGATCCTAGGACCTTAAAGCTTCTAGAGGTGAGCGATAACACTAAACAGAAATATATTTCACAAAGTCAATCTAGCAATACTGGGCTGTTATTATCAGCCTTAAATATAGCGAGCCAGTGCGAGGCTAATTATAGGTTGAGTAACAATAAAAGGCTGCATGTGGAGCTGGCCTTGATTAAGATGTGCCACCTTTCTGCAGCCATTCACTTGAGTAAACTTCCTGATAAAGAAATTCAAGGAGAAAAAAAAAACTCTGTAGTTGAGCAAAAAGCTGAGACTCCCTCTAGTAATGAAACAGAGACGAGAAGTGCCACCGAAGCTCCAGCTCCGGTAAAAGAGAACCAGAGTGCCCCAAAGCTGCCCGAGGAAAGTTTAAATGATTCAGCCGTGAAGGCAGAGCCTGTAGTAGCTGGTCAAGTGAATAGCGACTCATCGCAGGATGTAAAGAAAAACGAACCCACAACCAGGCAAGCTATAGCTCCTGGAAAATCTACGCAAACTTTTGAGGAAGATTCAAAGACTGAAGATCCTGCTAACGATGGGTGGGGGAACTTTTCCTCTTCAATAATTCCAGACTTGAATAAAATTCTAAACCCTGATGAATCCGATGAGGAGGAGCTCCAGCTAGTCGTCGGAAGCGCTAAAAATGAAATCACCTGGGACGTGTTTATTAAAACATGGAATGAGTTTGCTGAAAAGCAAAAAGTAAATAATAGGTTAACCTTATATACTATCATGACGGCGAATGAGCCGACGCTAGAAAACAATACGGTTGAAGTTCCCGTTGAAAACTCCATGCAACTCAACGAGCTGAGGACCGATAAAATAGAAATTCTTAACCACTTAAGGGTTGTCCTAGAAAACTATGAATTAGATTTGGTCGGTAAGCTGATTGAAGTTCCAGTTACCAGGAAACCCTATACAAGTGCTGAAAAGTACCAAGCTATGGCTGAGAAGAATCCATTTTTGGACTTACTAAGAACAACCTTTGATTTAGGTATAAATTAATTTTGAAATTTACGTATTTATGGATAAAAAATATGCAGTTACTTTCCGTAACTCTCCCCAAAAGAGCAAAGCATCAAGTCAAAAAGCATCAAACCAACAGGTATTTGGTATTCATGCGATAATTGAGGCAATTGAAAGTGGCAAAGAAATCGAGTCGCTTTATGTACAGCGAGATAAGACAGGTGAATTAATTGGAAAATTAAAACAATTGGCAAAAGACCACCGCGTTCCAGTCCAATTAGTTCCAGTTGAAAAATTAAACCGCCTGACTAGAAAAAATCACCAAGGGGCAATAGCTTTTATCTCTCCAATAATATACAGAAAGATAGACGATATCATACCTGAAATATACGAGAAAGGGGAGATGCCGTTAGTAATGATTTTAGATCAGATAACGGACGTACGTAACCTAGGAGCGATAGCTAGAAGTGCAGAGTGTGCTGGAGTTCACGCCATTGTACTTCCTTATAAAGGCAGTGCAGCAATAAATCCAGATACTATAAAGACTTCCGCAGGAGGGTTATTCCATATTCCTGTTTGTAGACACGAATCCTTGAATGATACGGCCAAGTTTTTATCCGATAGTGGATTGCAAATTATAGCAGCCAGTGAAAAAGGTGAGAAAACTATTTATGATGTAGATTTCAATAGACCGACTTGTATTATTTTAGGCTCCGAAGATAAAGGGGTCTCGAATGATTTATTAAGAGGATGTGATGAAATCGCTCGTATTCCTATGAATGGGCAAACGGAATCTTTGAATGTTTCAGTTTCTGCTGGTGTAGTCGTTTTTGAAGCGATTAGGCAGCGTTTATAACATATTGATAAAATGAGTAAGGAGTAGTGATTAAGGAGAGCTTTCTCCATTAACTCGGCTTCTTGTACTAGCTTAGCTTACTCAAAATAAATAATTTATTTTGAGTAAGCTTTTTAATTGGATAGGTTTTTAGTCGTATGTATGGCTGAATATATATAAAAGCTTAAGCGCCGCGACTAGAATTGAAGCAGTTCTTATAGAGTGGAGTGGGATGGGATGAAATTAAAAAACCGCCCTAAAGAAACTTCAGGACGGTGAATTTTATTCTTAAAAGAATTAAAGTGTGCTATTATCTCACTCTAGATTTTCTTCTATTTTTGTTTCCGTAAGACGATCCGCCGCCATAGCTTCTATCGCGCCTACCGCCGCCTGAGCGACCGTTCCCTCTAAAAGATCTACGACCACCGCCGCCACCTCTTCCAGGTTCGTTACTTCTCTCAACGCGAACTTCTCTTCCGTTGTATTCTGCACCGTGAAGGTTATCTATGATGGTTTGAGAATGTTCATCTCTAACCTCAAAGAAAGTAAATGTACCTTTTAGATCGATTTTACCGATTGCTGATCCAGAAAGGTCAGTGTTGTGGCAAATAAATCCTAAGATATCACCTCTGTTAAAATCATCTACCGCTCCAACGTTGATGAACATGCGGGTAAATCCGCTCTCACTACGTCTAGAAGATCTAGATGAGTCACGTGTTGCATTAGCATTTAAGTCAGGTGCGTTTTTGTAGTACTCTAGGAATTTATTAAATTCCATAGAAGCAACCTTCTTAATGATATCCTCTTTAGTGAAGTGTGAAAGGCTCTCCATAATTCTTTCATTATATGGTGCCAGTTGCTCTTCATCAATGTTAACTTCTTTAATTTTATCAACTATAGAAATCAACTGATTCTCGCAAACTTCTACTCCTGAAGGAATATCCTTTTTAATAAATTCTTTACCTACAATCTTTTCAATACGTCTAATTTTATGAGTTTCCTTCATATTAACGATTGAAATGGAGGTACCTGTTTTACCAGCTCTAGCAGTTCTACCAGAACGGTGGGTATAGCTTTCTACCTCATCAGGCAAAGAATAGTTGATGACATGCGTAATATCATCTACGTCAATACCTCTAGCAGCAACGTCTGTAGCGATAAGCAATTGAAGGGTTTTATCTCTAAATCTCTTCATAACCTTATCCCTTTGTTGCTGTGATAAATCACCATGCAACGAGTCAGCATTGTATCCATCACGGATCAAAGCTTCTGCTATTTCTTGAGTTTCTATTTTCGTTCTACAGAAAACGATACCAAAAATTGATGGGTAAAAGTCAACAATACGTTTCATTGCTGGGTATTTATCCCTGGCTCTCACTACAAAGTAGTGGTGCTCAATATTTTGGTTCCCTGTGTTCTTTGTTCCTACGGTTAATTCGACCGGGTTGGTCATGTACTTTTTCGCAATCCGACGAACTTCTTGCGGCATAGTAGCTGAAAATAACCATGTTTTTTTATCGTCAGGCGTTTCTGAAAGAATTTTGTTAATGTCTTCCTGAAAGCCCATGTTGAGCATTTCGTCTGCTTCATCAAGCACTACGTAACGTACTTGAGAAAAATCAATAGCTTTACGATTAATAATGTCAAGCATCCTTCCTGGTGTAGCTACTACAATCTGAACACCACGTCTTATTTGACGTAATTGTTCGCTTATGTTAGCTCCTCCATATACAGCAACAGTATGGACGCCGTCCAAGTTTTTTGCATATGTTTTGATGTCTCTCGCAATCTGAAGACATAGCTCGCGCGTTGGGCAAAGCACCAATGCTTGAGGATACTTTTCGTTAAAATCAATTTGTTCTAATAATGGAAGACCGAATGCGGCTGTCTTCCCTGTACCGGTTTGGGCTAATCCGACAAAATCGTCGTTACCAGTCAACAGTGCAGGAATGGCTTTTTCCTGGATAGGAGAGGGTTTTTCAAAACCCATCTCAGTGATGGCGTTAACAATCTCATGACGGATCCCCAGTGTCAAAAATGGGTTCATGAAATAAAATATACAATAGACTAAATTGTCTAAGGCGGTGCAAAAATAATAAA
>DXEZ01000338.1 GCA_019114715.1 Candidatus Sphingobacterium stercoripullorum
TATGCTTTATTGACAGAAATTCAAAAGGAATTACCAACAATAAAAGTATATGCATACAATAATGGTAAAAATCCAGTTTTTGTTGACAAAAAAGGAAAAACTATCAAGTATAAACAACTAACTAAAAAACAAAAGAGATTGTATAATGATTTGAAATTAGTACAGTATGATTTAACAACTGGGAAACAATATCTATATAAAAATAATTTTTTTAAAATAAGTTAAGATAGGTAAAAAGAGTATGAAAAAATATATCAAAGATATAGAAATCAATATAATATTTATAATATTGAGTATAATTTATGAAGTCACTTTTGTTTTGGGTAATAAACCATTAGCGTATTACGAGAAATTTAAGGGTGATCAACTATTTCATATTGCTAGATTGAGTGGGCTGAAAAATATATTTACAAATCCAATAAGTTTTAGCACCTACCATGGGGTAGGTAATGGAGTAAACTTCTTCTACCCTTGGCTTACATTTTATCCTGCAGAGATATTTAGTGGAATATTACACAGTGAGTTTAAAGGAATGGTAGTTTTTCTATTACTGTTAACATATCTGACATTTGTACTATCGTATTATCCAGCTAAAAGATATTTAAAGTGGAATACAAAAAGAAGTATTATATTTTCTTTTTTGTGGACTTTTAGTACTTATAGAGGATTAAATTTTTTCAATAGAACAGATATTGGAGAATTATTAGCAACAATTTATATTCCAGTATTAGTTATGAGCTTTATTGATTTAATAAAACACAAAAATTATAATAACTGGATAATTATAGCAATTAGTATGTCTTTAATATTATTCAGCCATATTTTGTCAACTTTAATAGTAACATTTATATTAATCTTAGTATTGTTAATTAATTATACAAGCATAAGAGATATTAGAATATGGTGGAGTTTGTTGAAAGCAGTTATAGCTACAAGTTTGTTGACAATAGGATTTTGGATGCCTATGCTGCAACAAATGAAATATATCCCAATTACAAGACCTTTTGTAGCTGTTCTAGAAGATTGGGCTATAAATATTAATGACATGATTGGAAACTCCATGAATAGTAATTATCTTTTGGCGAATGTAGGTATAATAGTCATATTCATAGTTTTTATTAGTCTTATAAAATTTAAAAAACTATCTGTTGATGAAAAGAAGATATTAATAATAGTGTTAGTTTTACTATGGGGATGTACAAAGGCTTTCCCATGGCAAATTTTTCAATCTACGTTCATAAATTATATTCAATTTCCTTGGCGCTTGATGATGTTTGCCAGCTTTTTTGCATATTTGTTAGGAGCAATTTTACTAGATGAAATAGATATTAAATATGTAGTAAGTTTATTTGGAGTTATACTAATTTCTCATTATGCTTTTGTCATTGGTTTACCAAAAGATAAAGTAACGTTATTAAATAATGATAGAAATATAGAGAAGATATCTAAAGAATATATCAATGCTGACTATTATCCTAAAGCTGCTACAAAAGATCCTGTAAGTATAGAAAATAAAAAGTTTGTTATTAGTAATAAAGAAGCTAAGGTATCAAATTATAAAAATACGGATACAGAATTTAAATTTACAGTAATTAACGAGAGTAATAAAAAGGTAATAGTTGATGTACCTATTTTATACTATTTAGGGACAGTAGTTAAAAATAATAATAAGTTAATTCCTGTAACTATTTCTTCAAGAGGAACAGTACAAGTTGAACTAAGTAATAAAAATAATAATGTAGTAATAAGTAGTAGATATACTAAGTTAGCAAGGATATCTCAGGCTATTTCTTTAGGTACTGCACTAGTAATAGCAAGTATGTTTTTTATAAAAAAACAGAGAAACAACCGTAGTAAAAACTAAATTTTTCAAAATCAAATAATTACGAAAAGCACATTGAAAAAATGTGTTTTTTTCATTATCATTAAGGTGTGATTTTATTAATTTTAGGGAGAAAATGTTATGGAAGATAGAAAAATACATTATAAAATGTATAAAGCTGGTAAGCATTGGCTTTTTGCGGCTATTGCAGTAGCTACGTTAGGTATTGGAGTAGGTGAAGTTAGAGCTGATAATATAAGCGGTACAGCTAGTGATTCTACAGTACTTAGTGATAAAACAGTAAGTACGGAGAATAACTCTAATGCTGAATCAACAGTAATTAAAAATAATTCAACAGCAGTTTCTACTGAAGTAGGAGAAAGTACTAGTGCGGTAGAGACTAAGCAAGAAGATAGCAGTTCAACAAAAGAAAATGTAGATTCATCGAGTGTGAATAAAAATAAGATTGATGACTCTAAAGAAAAAGTGTCATCTAGTTCTTCACAAAAAGAACAAGTAACTCCTACTGTTGATAATACCGAAAAGACTATCGGAGTAGTAACACCTGGAGCTACACAAGAACATAAGAATGGTAACTGGTATTTGAAGGATAGTAATGGGAAGTATGTTTCTGGATTCCAAGAAATTACTGACCAGAATAAGACAGTTTACTATAACCCAGAAAACTATCAAATGGTATATGGTCAGAAAAATATCGATGGACATTGGTATCTCTTTGACAATGTAACAGGCGCATTAAAGACAGGTATCCAATATATAAATGACCAAAAGAAGTTAGTTTATTATGATAATAAAGGTCAAATGCAATATGGATCAATTAATGTTAACGGCAAAAAGTATGATACAGATAAAGTAACCGGTGCATTTTTAGGTAATGGTCAAAAGAATATTGACGGTAAATGGTATCTATTTGATAACAAAGGAAATGTCTTAACAGGATTCCAGACTATTGCTAACCAAAATAAAGTAGTATACTACAATCCTCAGACAGCTCAAATGGTATATGGTCAACAAAATATCAATGGACATTGGTATCTATTTGATAAAGTAACCGGTGCAAGATTATCTGGCTTCCAAAATTTAAAAGCATATGGCGAAAATAAAGTAGTTTACTATGCATCAAATGGTCAAATGCAATATGGTCAACAAAACGTCAATGGTAAATGGTATTTGTTTGATAAAGTAACGGGTGCTATGAAAACAGGCTTCCAAGATTTAAAGAGTTATGGACAAGCCAAAACAGTTTACTATGCATCAAACGGCCAAATGCAATATGGTTGGCAAGTAATTGGTAAAAATGTATATTACTTTAACCCTGTAACTGGAGCTATGGTTAAAGGTCAACAAAATATCAATAATAAGTGGTATAACTTCGGTACTGATGGTGCTAGATTGGTTGGCTTACAAAAGATTCCTAGCCAAAATAAAACTGTTTACTACAATAACTACGGCCAAATGCAATATGGTTGGCAATGGGTCAACAATGCTACTAGATATTTTGATAAAGTAACTGGGGCAATGCAATATGGCCAACAAAATATCAATGGACATTGGTATTTATTTGATAATACTGGAGCAATGCAACGAGGCTTCCAATATATTTCTAGTCAAAATAAACTAGTTTACTACAATAAAGATGGCTGGATGCTATATGGAAATCAAAATCTATCTGGTAAGAACGTAACTCTTGATAAAGTGACTGGAGAAGTTAAGAATCTACGAGGACAACAAAATTTAGATGGATCATGGTATTTATTTAATAACAATGGAAAAGTACTAACAGGTTTCCAAAATATTAAAGATCAAAATAAGACTGTATACTATAGCCCACAAACAGCTAAGATGCAGTATGGTCAACAAAATGTCAATGGTAAGTGGTACTTATTTGATAAGGTAACTGGAGCTATGAAAACTGGTTTCCAAGATTTAACACCATATGGTCAAAAGAAGATAGTTTATTATAATAACCAAGGTCAAATGCAATATGGTTGGCAAAATATCAATAATAACAAGTATTACTTCGATGATTTTGATGGATCCATGTATACTGGAGCACATATGATAAATCAAGTGGAATATACCTTTGATAATCAAGGAAGACTATTATCAATGAATGTTCAACAATATAGAGAATTAGTAGCTCAAGATATTGCAACTAATATTAAGGCGAAAACAGGAATTACTGTAGATTCGGATTGGAACAATCAAAATGACAACTATTTAGCATTCACATTACATGATGTCGCACAATTAGTAGCAAAAGGTCAATTATCAGCAACTAATGAAGCTATTCAAACAAACATGAAGAATAATGGTTTATTTGAAGGAAAGACTCTTTCAATATGGATGAACTACTACAATACTTCTGATATGTTTAAAGCAGAATACGATGCTGTTAATGATTATATGAAAGATTTTGCTGTTAAGAATAGCGACTTAAAAGATTCTGTTTTGGGTGTAGGTTCTACGATAGATGGAAATACGGTAAAAGTAGCTGTAGTTTTATTTAAACTAGGAAATACGGATGTAACAGAAACACAAGCTACTTCTAAGATAGTTAATAAGGTTTCAGATGTTTATTCAGCACCAGGTGTTACTTCTAGTGCAGTGGCTGGACTTAAGTCAGGAGATACATTAACTGAAAAGTCAGGAGTAAGTAATTTTGTAACAACAGAAACTTTGACAGGTAAAAAAGGCGAAAAAATTAGTCAAAATGACTTGAAGATGATTTTTAATAACTTAGCTGGAAATACACAAGGCATCGAGGGACAAGAAGTTATTAAAGGTCAAGATGGAAATAACTACCATTATGTATACTGGTTAAATGATAAGGTTAATGGTAATAATGTAGGAAAGCAAGAAGCATTTTTAGAAGCTAATAAAAATGCAGTTTATGGTGGAAATATTATTGTTAACTATTCTGCAACATTAACTTGGGGTAATCCTGTAAAAGAAAATACATCCAATGTAGGTACCGGTAAGCCAACTAGTCAGATGACAGCTGATGAAATTACTTTAGCATATAAGACAGGTACAGATACAGGATTACGCTATGA
>DXEZ01000339.1 GCA_019114715.1 Candidatus Sphingobacterium stercoripullorum
CGTCTTTTGTACATGCTGAAAGCAGCATCGACACCAATACAATTATGGTTAAAATATTTTTCATTTTCAATAAAATTTAACTGGCTTACCATTTTCATCAATTAGATCCCCATTAGACTGCTCATACTCATAAAGAGCGTAATAAGCCGTCTGAACAATAAAGTTCCGATCTTGTGGAAAAACAGTCCCCGACCACTCTGTAAATCCAGTAGCATTACTAATAAATCGAATTTTAACTTCTGAGTATTCACCAAAAACAGATTGCCAGGAACTGTCCCAGTTGGCAGGTTTTGTTAACCGATCTGTGATAGTAAATTTAAATTCTCGACGAGGATACTTATTTCGATACACGGGGCCCACCGCTCCTACATCATTGTACCCTGCTTTAAAGTCTTCTGAATCCTCAATTCGCAAGATTGCCGATACGACAGAATCTTGAAGCCCCTGCTGCCGGTAAACTACAATTGGTATTTCATTGTCGTACTTCCCTGCGGGAATAACAGAGCTCAATATTTTATAATGGTACCCTTGAACCGCATCGTTATTCTCATCAGCAACGATATTAATATTTCTATCTCTATCCGCTGGCAACCCCATTATCCTGCACTGCACGTATATAGTATCCTGGGTGATATCTTCCGTGCTAAACGCAAAAGAGTAATTAATTGAATCACTGCCTATCAAACTGGATCCTTCAATCTTTTGTCCAAAGTAAACGTGCGCTTCTTTATCAAACAACAGCCGGGTATCTTTTTTACAGCTGTTTTGTAAAAGCAGAATTGAAATTAATAAAACTGTATATCTTAAAATTCTTATATCCATGGCTAACATCAATTAAAATCAGGATTAAACTCTAGCTCCTCATCAGGTATCGGAAACACGTATACCGCATCATCCATAGCACCAAAAAACACGGAATTTGGAATCGCTGTATACTCATGTCGCTTAAAGAAGTACCACAAATGCCCTTCTGCATAATATTCTTTGCGGTATTCTTTAAAAAGCTCTTCCTTCAAGCTAGTCCGGTCTTGGACCTGATCTATTGTAAGCATACTTGAAATCCCTCGCGCCTGGCGAACTTGGTTTAAGTAGCTCAGCGCTTCACTCGGATCAATGGAAGCTTCAGCTGCGATGTAATACATTTCTGGCAGCCGGATTAAAGGGATCATCCGCAAGTTCACATTGCTGGAGTTATCAGAATAGTATTTTTTAGAATAGATTACATTGTTATTATGCTCTTCCCAGCGGCTTGGAGAGCTCACCGTAGAGCGAATATCCGTATCCATTCCAACTCTCGTTACTTCGAAGATGCCATCTAAAACCGTTTTTGTGTTATATAAATCACTACCTTCTGGGTTTACACTGGAGGTTTTAAAATAATTGTCCGCTATATCGCGAAGCCCGGAATGGTACAATGAAAAAATATGCTCCTGGGTGAAAGTAATGTTAGACCTTTCATCCCTCTGATCAAAGTTCCTATTAGCTAAAGGTAAGAACTCGAACTCTCCAGAATTAATAACCTCAACAGCATATTTTTTAGCGTTTTCTAAATCACCTGTATAAAGAAACACCCTAGCCAATAATGCTTTTGATGCCCAATAGTTCATTCGGTTTTGGCGAAAAGCATAAAACAGCTCTAAGCTTGAAGAACCTTGATTGCTAGCAATCTGATCGATGTTTTGAAAATCCGACTGCAGATCAATCGCCTCAAAAAGGTCATCCTCAATTTTCTTTACCAAATCACCAATTGAAAGCGCATTATTTGGAGAAACTGTAAAATCAGTTACGTAAGGTATTCCTTTTTGGTCTTTATTAGCCTCATTGAAAGCGGGAGCAAATAAACGAAGTAAATCAAAGTGTAGGAAAGCCCGCAAAGCTAGCGCCTCTCCTTTTATTAAGTGATAAGTATCCTCACTCAGCTCTTTAGGTTTACTGTCCATCCTTTTCAGCAAATAATTCAACTGGGCGATTGCGTTATATTGCTTTTTCCAAATATTCTCAATCACTACTTTCGGGGTATGCTGACTTGCCTGCACTTTTGAATAATCATACCGTGCAGATAGCCCGTAAAAATCTGTTGACGTGGACTTATTGGTATACAACTGGGCTAGGACATCCAGAAAGCGAAAGCTCAATTCAGCGCCATAAATGGCCTCATCAGTCATAGCCTGGTAAGTTCCAATGAGTACATCCATATACCCTTGCTCGCTTTCAAACTGCTCCTCTTCATCAAATTGATTAGAAGGCCTTACATCTAACCATTTATCGCAGGAAGTAAAAGTGAATAGTACAAGCACTAATAACAAGGAGGTGGTTTTTATAATATTTATCTTTCTATTCATCATAATCGCATTAAAATGAAGTGGTTAATTGTAATGTAAAAGTACGTGAGAACGGATAATCCAATCCACGCTCCCGCTGGATAGATGACCATTGATACAACTCATTACTAAAAACTGTTATTTTGGTATTAGAAAGGTTATAGCGTTTATTGAATGCATCTTTAAAACGGTAATAGATAGACACGCTTTCTAACGAGAGCAAATCATTGCTCTGCACAAAGCGGGAGGAATTATAGGTAGGCGTTAATATCTGCCTGCCTGAGTAATCAATAAGCCCTTTGAAGAAAGTAACATCCCCGGGATTCATCCACCTATCTTCCGCTACTCTTTTATCTACATTATACACATTAACCTCGGCGTTTTCTACTCGATCCACCAATGTCTGGTTATACGCGAAGCCTCCAATACGGAAACGTAAAAAAGCATTCACACCGATTCCGTTGTACTCAAAATTAGTTCCGAAGGTACCTTCTAATTTTGGGCGGCCATTAGCAATGATCACCTGGTCCCGAGGGTCGTATATATTGGTTAAACTGCCGTCACGCTTTTCAAATACTTCATACCCTGTTGCTGGATCAATCCCATGCGAGCGAACCGCCCAAATGGCATGGGTAGATTGCCCAACAGCATACCGGCTTATAGGTAGTGAAGACAGCGTTGTATCGGCTCTTGCATTTAATGCATTTAGCGTGCTGGAGAGTTTTGATATCTCGTTATCTACTCTAAATAAGTTTGCAAATAAAGACCAATTGTCTCTCTTCTCCATGGAGTTGATGAGGTCGTAGCGGACGTATAGTTCATAGCCCTTAGTTCGCATATCTCCAATATTCTCGGAGTAGCTTCCAAACCCTGTAGATGGCGCCGTATTGACCGATCCTATAGAGCCTTTAGTAGTTTCTACGTAGTAGTTTCCGACTATATTCAGACGGTTAAAGACGTTCAAATCAAAACCTATATTGTTTTTCCTAGTCTTCTGCCATAAAAGGTTTTCATTCCCATAGCCTAATAGGTACGATCCTATCATTCCTCTGTAATCAGTACCGTTATAAAACCTGGAGGTCGTTCTCCCTAAATAAGAAGCAAAATTCTGGGAACCTGTATACCCAAAAGAATATCTTATTTTCAGCATATCCAGCCATTCCGCATTCTTTGCCCAGGGTTCATGGTGAATGTTCCATCCTGTCCCCATAGACCAAAAGGGAGCAATTCTATTTTTAGCACCAAATTGAGAGGATCCATCTAGCCGGAAAGATAAATCCACTAAAAAGCGATCATCATAAGAATAGGAGGCGTTAACAAAGCTACCGAGCAGACGCGTGTAATTTTCCTCACCAGTTACGCGGGAATCGTCCCTAAAGCCTAGGCCTTGCGTAATGTCATCAAGCCTCGCATTTGGGAAACCGATAACGGTGTATAAATTCGTGTAGTTCTTTCTTTGCTGCGCATTAAACCCTAGGGTACCAAACACCAAATGCTTATCGAAACTCTTATTGATATTCGCCCCTAGATTAACGTCGTAATTAACGCTCTTACCATGTCCTTTATCATAAGACCCTTTTTCAAAAGTAGGCGTATTAGCAAAGGAGGTGTGCTGGGCGGGTAAGAACCTATCGGATTCATCCCACTGAAATTGCAGTGCCACACTTCCAGTTACCCTCAACCAGGGATTCGCTTGCCACTGCAGCGCCGTATTATTTGTCAGGTTGGTATACGTCGTTTGATCCCGAACCCCTAGATTTGCATTATACAATGGGTTAGTAGGCCGGTTTGTTGGATTAATGGTATTTCCGTCTAAATTATTGAAGAGATCAAAGTTGGTCAAGCGGTTTCCATTTCCATCGCGCACTTCCTCTAAAAAATATTTTAAGCTACCATCATCGTGATAGGGTGTCCAGTAAGGGTTTAATCTAGAATATTGCTGAAAGGTACCGTAGGGAGAATTTTCACCTTTATTGCTGGTGACGGTGAATTCATTACGAACATTTAACCCGTTTTTCCTATAAGACAAATAGGCGTTACCTAAAATATTTTGTCTATAGGAGCCTTTCATTACCCCTTCAGATTTCAAGTAAGTACCTCCTATTCCATACAAAATCGCATGGTCACCACCTTCAATATATAAGTTGTGTTTATGGCTAAGGCCAGTACGCAAGGGAAGGGTTAGCCAATTTGTGTTGACCCCTCTTTGAATTTCATTTAACCGGCTATTATAAAAGTGTTCCAGTTGCTGCTCAATCCGGGTATCGCCCCAAAATTGGTAAACGCCCGTTTGTTCTTCTATTGCCAGTTTCTCTCTAGCGTTTAATAGATTGTAGTCGCTTAGATCGACCATTTCTAGCGAGGTGTTCCCCGTATAGGTAATACGCAAGTCACCAGCCGCAGGGCGAATGGTTTCAATAACAACAACGCCATTTGCAGCCCTAGAGCCGTAAATTGCCGTTGCTGTAGCGTCTTTCAAAAGGTCAACCGATTTTATTCTCGTTAGATCAAGGTCGTTTATCCTTGTTAAAGAGACCTCAAACCCATCTAAAATAAACAATGGCGCATTTGGAGCTTCTTGGTAGTTAAAGGGGTTAGTAGTAGCTACAGATGGGTCTACTAGGCTATTACCACCTCTAAGGGTGATCTCTGGTAAAGCATTCGGATTTGATCCTAAATTTATATTCTCTGGAATTTGAAATGAAGGATCAAGCGACTTTAAGGCTGAAAACAAATTATTCCCAGTAACCTGCTGCAGCTCTTCCTGGTTAAAAGATTTGACCGCACCAGTATACATACTTTTAGGCCTTTCAAATAGGCCGGTCACTACTATTTCGCCCAAGTCTTCAATTTTTGCCTCTAGCTGAACGTCTATCCTGGTACGACCAGCTATAGGTATAGCCACAGGTAAATACCCGACAGCGGAAAAATGAAGTGTATCATTACTGCCGGCACCTGGGATGGTATAATTCCCCTCAGCGTCTGTTTGGGAGCGCAATTCCTTTCTCCCCTCTTTTTCTGGAAGGTGAACATTCACATACATCAAAGGCTTACCATCCACAGATCTTACTGTACCTGTAATAGTACTTTGCATTAATTTCTCTACAGGCTTTGCTACTTCTTCCTTAAACACTACAACCATATTGTCTTGGATACTAAATCCAAGACCTCTTGGTGGTAGCAGTTCTTTTAAAACCTGATTTACAGTAGAATTCCTCACATTTACACTGATTCGCCCTACAGCCGACACATCTTTCCTATCAAACATGAAGTCAATATTAGATTGCTCTCTTAGCTCAGTTAAAAGCTGCTCAATAGTGATGTTATTCCTTTTCATGGTAATCTTTTGTGAAAACCCGGCCATCACTGGTATTTGGAATAGGATGACAAAAAAGCAAATACAGAGGTAGTTTAAAAATCGGCCCCTACCGACCAGTTTTACATTTTCTTTCTTTTCTAATAACATTTTGGTTTTAATAATTGACTGATTCATAAATCAAAAAATTCATAATGGACTAATGATCTTGGATAACGACCCTCCTTCCATCTCGTTCAATATTTAGTTTGGTGATTTTACTTAAAGTATTTAGCATGTTTTCTAAAGACTGTCTGCTTGAAACGCGTCCCGTGAACTCCCCTTGAATATCTAAAGAAGCGTACTCCACCTCAAGGTCGTAGCGCCTAGCGATTTTATTCATGACTTCATAAATAGTATCGTCATCAAAAACCAGATCTCCCTTCATCCAGGAAACTGTTTTTGATGCATTTTCAATCTTCGAAACTACTGGATCTCCACCGGATAAGCTTGCAGCCTCATACCCTGGAGCAAGCTTGATGAAAAAGGCATTAC
>DXEZ01000340.1 GCA_019114715.1 Candidatus Sphingobacterium stercoripullorum
CATTCCCAAAAAATAAATGAAAAACTACAGCAAAGATTTTACACGATGCGCTCCCGAAATTAATTTTAATTCCTTAGTATTGATATGAATCATCAATAACACTTAATTCATGAATAAATTTCGGTTACTAACGTTATCCTGCCTCTTACTCTCTCAGGCAGCAGTAGCGCAAAAAAAACCTTTAGACCACAGCGTCTACGACAACTGGCAATCTCTGGGGCAAACGACCATTAGTCCATCAGGAGGCTGGGTACTCTATACAGTAAATGCCCAAGAGGGAGATGGCTATGCATCGATTATTGAGGCCGGCAAGCGCGGGCGCGAAGTCATCAAGATCCCTCGGGCGAGCAGCTTAAAAATTAGCGAAGATGAAAAATACGTCACTGCTACCATTAAGCCTCAATTTAGCGAGACGCGTCAGGCGCGCATAGATAAGAAGAAGCGCGCTGATATGCCTAAGGATACCCTTGCCATCTATCACCTTGAAGAGGATAGATTAGAGAAAATCCCTGAGATCACCTCATTTAAGGTACCTGGGGAGATCGGCAACTTCATCGCTTACTTTAAAGACATCCAAAGAATAACGGCTAGCAGCGCAGCGGACACCCTCACGCAGGATACCACCGCTAGCGATAGCACTAAGGCTGAAGGAAAAAAGAAGGGCAAACCGAAAAAGGAAAAGGCACTAGTTATACACAACTTAGAGAGCGGCGATACCACGCAACACTTTTTCATAGATTCCTATTTCTGGAACCCTACTGGCGATCAGATTGTTTATTACCGCAAAGCACCAAAAGCCGACAGCAGTGCTAATCGAGACGGCTTATATATAGCGGATTTATCAAAGGGGTCCCATAAGTTGATTAGCTCGGGACAGGCAGCCTATAAGAGCATCGTCTTTGATGATAACGGCCAGCAGCTGGTATTCCTCTCCGATAAGCTCGAGAAAGATAAAAAGAAAAACAAACCCTTCCAGGCCTTTATATACGCGCCGCAACTAGACTCAGCGAGTCTACTGATAAGCAAAGATAAAGCTCAGGTAAGGGACAGCTGGATCATTAGCGACCAGGCTGCGTTAAGCTTCAACCAAGATGGAGATTTATTGTACCTAGGCCTGCGGCCCAAGCCACTAGAAAAGGATACCACCCTAGTGGACTTTGAGCATGCCAAGGTGGATATTTGGCACTGGAACGAAGATCAACTATACACACAGCAGCTTGCGAATCTCTCTAGGGAAAGAAACAAGAGCTATCCCGCGGTATTTGATATCAAAGGGCAGACGATACGCCTGCTGGGAGATGAAGATATCAACAGCGTTTCGTTTAACCCCAGTGGAAATGGCCCTTGGGCTCTTCGCTTCAGCGATGCTGGCAGGCGCGTGCAGCGTCAATGGCTAGGCTATGCGCCCGGAGATGTATCTATAGTATCTATTCGGGACGGGCAGGAGAAAACTTTGCTTCGAGACTTTGTAGGGAGCAGCTTCCTCTCTCCCGACGCGTTGCACTCTGTATACTACGACCGCCTGGAACGCCAGTGGTTTACTATAGACCACCTAAGTGGCGATCGCACCGAGCTAACAAGCGGCCTAGATATACCTTTTTACAACGAAGATCACGATTCCCCATCGCCACCAAGCCATTACGGCATTGCTGGATGGAGTAAAGACGGCAAGGGGGTATACATCAACGATAAGTACGATATTTGGTATTTTTCTTTCGATGGCAAAGAGAAGAGCAGCATCACCTCCTCGAAAGGGAGAGCGCAGCAGGTGACCTACCGCTATATCTCTACCGAGCATAAAGATAAGCGCGAGAGAAGGACCTCCTACCTAACCAAGAGCCAAGAGATTTTACTTTCTACCTTCGATCATAACAGCAAGTTGGGCGGGCTTTCCACCTTAAAGGTGGGAAAAGACAAGCAGCCTAAAAACTGGATGCAAGGGCCCTACCACATCAGTAAGCTGCAGGCCGATAAAGCTGAAAAGCACTATATATTTGCACGGGAGACCTATAAAGATTCTCCAGACTTGTATTACAGCGACGGCAAGGAGGAGCAGCAGCTCAGCCACACCAACCCGCAACAGGAACAGTACAATTGGATGGAAGCCGAGCTGGTACATTGGACCACGCCGAATGGACATAGCGCTGAGGGGATCTTATATAAGCCCGAGGATTTCGATGAGAGCAAGCAGTACCCTGTTATTGCTTATTTCTACGAGACGATGAGCCATACGCTCTACCAATATCAGGCGCCAGCGCCTACGCCATCAAGGCTGAACATCCCTTACTTTGTCAGTAACGACTACCTAGTCTTTGTTCCTGACATCCACTACACCGATGGTCACCCAGGGAAGTCTGCTGAGGAGTACATCAACTCAGGTATGCGCATGATCAGTGAGCGACCATATGTGGACGCTAGCAAGCTAGCAATCCAAGGGCAAAGCTGGGGCGGATACCAGGTGGCACACCTGATCACTAGAACCGATATGTACGCAGCAGCATGGGCCGGAGCACCAGTAGTGAACATGACCTCAGCCTACGGTGGTATACGCTGGGATAGCGGTATGAATAGGCAATTTCAATATGAGCAGACGCAGTCACGCATAGGCAAGACCTTATGGGAAGACCTGGATCTATATCTAGAGAACTCCCCGTTATTTCATCTCGATAAAGTTCATACGCCGGTAGCCATCATGCATAACGATAAAGATGGCGCCGTGCCATGGTACCAAGGTATAGAAATGTTTACCGCCCTACGTAGGCTCGGTAAACCCACATGGCTGCTAAATTACAACGGCGATGCGCATAATTTAATGCGCCGGGAGAACCGTAAAGATATACAAAGGCGCCAGGCACAATTTTTCGATCACTTCCTAAAGGGTAAACCTGCCGCTCCATGGATCGAATCGGGAGTACCCGCCATCAACAAAGGAATAGACTGGGGGTTTTAGCAAATAGCTAACCACCCGTTAAATTTACATAAACACCTTACTTTTTCAGTTGTTTTTTATAAATAACCGTAAAAAGTAAGGTGTTTTTCATATTTTTACAGACATATTTCTAAAATCATGTCAAACACAATGAAAGAAAGCCTCAAATTATCGGAAATCTACAACCAAAATGTATTAACCCTTCATAAAATGAAGGAATACCTTTCCGTCAGTGCCTATCAAGAATTAAAACACGTGATTTTTGAAGGCCGCCCGATGAATAACGACCTGGCAGAACACGTTTCTCAAGCCATGAAGGCCTGGGCGCTGGAGCAGGGAGCAACCCACTTCACCCACTGGTTCCAGCCGCTAACAGGAAGCACAGCAGAAAAACACGATGCTTTCTTCGAACCCGATAAACACGGCCGAGGGATAGAGAAGTTCACGGCCAGCACCCTAGTGCAGCAGGAGCCCGATGCCTCCTCCTTCCCTAGCGGCGGGTTGCGAAACACTTTTGAAGCCCGCGGATATACAGCCTGGGACCCATCCTCACCGGCATTCTTATACGAGACCGACACGGGGAAAACACTATGTATCCCCACCGTATTTATCTCCTATACGGGGGACTCACTAGACTATAAAGCGCCCCTACTGCGATCGATAAACGCCCTTGACAAGGCAGCCACGCAAGTAGCGCAATATTTTGATAAATCCACTAAAAAGGTAATTCCCTCTTTAGGAATCGAGCAGGAGTATTTCCTAGTCGATAGATCACTCTATAACAAGCGCCCCGACTTGCAGGTCACCGGCAGAACCTTATTCGGTTTTCTACCGGCAAAAAGTCAGCAGCTCAGCGACCATTACTTCGGATCGATCTCCGAGCGAGTAATGGCCTTTATGGTAGACCTCGAGAAAACAGCCATAAAGCACGGTATCCCCCTAAAAACAAGGCATAATGAGGTTGCCCCCTCTCAATTCGAGTGCGCCCCGGTGTACGAGGAAATGAACCTAGCGATAGACCATAACCAACTACTGGTCAACATCATGGACCGTATAGCACTAAAGCATCACTTTAAAGTGCTCCTCCATGAAAAACCCTATAGCGGTATAAACGGCTCGGGTAAGCATAACAATTGGTCCTTAATTACGGATAAAGGCATCAACCTGCTGTCCCCCGGAAACACACCTAAGAACAACCTCATGTTCCTCAGCTTCTTTATCTGCACCATTAAAGCAGTGCACGATCATGCGGATCTCCTCCGCGCATCAATCGCCGATGCAGGGAATGACCACCGCCTAGGAGCCAATGAGGCGCCACCAGCAATCATGTCTATATTCCTAGGCACCCAGCTGAATGCCATATTAAACGAGGTGGAGTCTTCGCGGGTCGCTAAAAAAGTAAAAGAAGAGGCTATACTATGGCTCGGCATCCCTAAAATACCGGAGCTCCGCAAGGACAACACCGATAGAAACCGAACCTCTCCTTTTGCCTTCACGGGCAATAAATTTGAGTTCCGCGCTGTTGGGTCTACTGCAAACTCCGCCATGCCCATGACTATACTGAACTCCATTGTCGCCAATCAGCTCATGGACTTTAAAACGGCCGTAGATAGGCAGATAAAAAGAGGCATCAAAAAAGACCTAGCATTACTGAACATCATCCGTAAATACATCAAGTCTAGCAAGGCTATACGCTTTGAAGGGAACGGGTACAGCCAGGAGTGGGTCGAGGAAGCCGCACGCCGCGGACTCTCCAATATCACCTCCACACCGAAGGCTTTTGACTCCTATTTGAAAAAGGAAGCCATTACACTACTCGATAAGCTCGAAATATTTTCCGAGCGGGAGTCGACCGCGCGCCATGAGATTCTACTAGAGAACTTTTTTGAGCGTTTACAAATTGAAGCTAGAATGATTGGCGAGATAGTCAGCAGCATCATCATTCCTGCCTGCTTCTCCTATCAAAACGAACTGATAAAGAATGTAAAAGGACTGAAAGATCTGGAGTTCGGCAGGGAAGCCTACAGCTCTCAGCTCAATTACATAGAGCGTATTTCTTACCACGCCAATATCGTGCTGCAGAAATCTGAAGAGATGCGTCAGGCACGTAAAAAGGCCAATACCATCAATGACATCCGCGATAAAGCATTAGTTTACGATGAGGTGGTCAAGCCTTATTTCGATGAGATTCGCTACCACGTCAATAAGCTCGAGAAAATAGTAGACGATAGCAAGTGGCCACTACCCAAACTTCGAGAGTTATTATTTATCGACTAAAGCCACAATTTTTCAAAAATTAGTTACCTTTAAAATTCCTATTAGTGGTTACTGCCCCTTAGCAGTGGCCACTAATACTACAAGCAAAAACATATTCATCAACTAAACATCAACAAATGAACTCATTAAATAGTGTTACTACTTATCTATTGAGCCTACTTTTTATTATTCCCCTACTTGCGGCAGCCCAACAAAAGGAGCAGCCCAATATCCTCATTATCATCTCCGATGACCATGCCTACCAAACAATCGGTGCCTATGGATCTCCCTATGGGAAAACCCCAGGGATAGATAGAATTGCCGAGGAAGGAATGGTATTCAATGGCGCCTATGTCACCAACTCTATATGCGGGCCCAGCAGAGCAACGATACTCACGGGGAAATACAGCCATAAAAATGGCTTTAAAGATAACGAGACTTCCCGCTTTGACCACTCGCAGGATCTTTTTGTTAAGCAGCTACGCAAAGTAGGCTATAAGACAGCATGGATCGGTAAGCAACACCTGGGCAATGAGCCCCAAGGCTTTGATTTCTACAGCATCCTTCCGGGCCAGGGGCATTACTTCAATCCCGATTTTATTACCCTAGGTAAGGGGCGAGAAAACATCAAGGGCTACGTATCAGATGTAGTAACCGATAAAAGCCTAGACTGGTTAAGCTCTTTAGATTCCGAGGAACCCTTCTGTCTAGTAATCGGCCATAAGGCAACCCATAGAACATGGATGCCCGCCCCAGAGGACTTTGGCCTATATGATACGGTAGAATTCCCTATACCAGAGACCTTCTTTGATGACTATAATACCAGAGAGGCAGCATCTAAACAAGAGATGAGCATCGATAAGGATATGATACTGGGATATGATTTAAAAATGTTCGCCAGCAAAGAGGAAATGAGAAAAGACGGCAACTTTGCCAGAATGAGCGAGGATGACCTGGAGAAATATTACCAATATTATGCGCCTATCTATAAAGAGTTCACCGAGGCTAACCTCTCGGGTAAGGAGCTAGCGCTATGGAAGTACAACCGCTATATGACGGACTATCTCAATACAGCCCACTCAATGGATAGAAACATTGAACGCGTCCTAGATTACCTAGACGAGCATGACCTAACGGAAAATACGCTAGTCATATACCTATCGGACCAAGGGTTTTATATGGGCGAGCACGGCTGGTTTGATAAGCGCTTCATGTACGAGGAGTCCTTCCGCACCCCTATGGTAGCGAGATACCCGAAGCTCATCAAGCCCGGTAGCCAGTCTTATAGCATGATTATGAACGTAGATATTGCCCCTACT
>DXEZ01000341.1 GCA_019114715.1 Candidatus Sphingobacterium stercoripullorum
TCTTTAAAACAAGTACTGAAATACCCCGAGCTATTAAATCCTACTTGATAAGCTACTTCTGAAATAGTTAGTTCGCTGCTATCTAAGAGCTGTATAGCTCTTTTCAACCGAATGTCCTTTATAAACTCAACTGGAGACATAGTCGTTAAGCTCTTAAGCTTCTTATAAAATGTCGTCCTGCCCATAGCCATACTACTAACAACCGTTTCAATATTAAAGCTCGAGTCCGACATACCCTTTTCAATAACATGGATGACATCACATAAAAACTCCTCATCTCTAGAGGTAATGGTTATACCGGTAGGCTCCAATTTAAAGGTCTGCGTTTTATCGGTTAATGAATCGACGATTTCCCTTCTCCTCTTTATGAGGTTACCAAGCAGCTGGATTAAGTACTCCATATAAAATGGTTTAGTCATATAAAAATCCGCACCGTAAGACAAACCACTTATCTGATCTTCTATCGCTGATTTCGCTGTCAGCAAGACTATAGGAATATGACTTGTATTTGTATTGTCTTTTATTTTTTTTAGCATCTCAATTCCATCCATTACCGGCATCATTACATCCGAGAGTATCAAATCAGGAATTTGTGTATGCGCCAATTCATAACCTTCGGCCCCGTCTCGAGCTTGGAGCACTTGATAATGACTACTAAGCTCAAGGGTAATATATCTGCGCAGCTCTGGATTATCCTCGACAAGCAGTAGGCTTGGCTTAATGGACTCCTTAGCTACCTCTAGATTACGATCTATCTCCATCTCCAGCATTGCCTCCTCTGATCTATTGTCCACCACTTTAAAGGTATCGGTATCTCTCTCATTCTGCTCATTAGCTCCAACTACAAAAGGCAATTCCACAACGACAGTCAAGCCTGGGCCTTGATTTTTCTTAGCATAGGTATTCCCTCCATGCAGTTTCACGATTTCTTTAGTAAGAGCTAGACCAATTCCCGTTCCTTGAATTTTCGAGTCAATCACATTTCGTCCTTCGTAATAGGGTTCGAAAATAACCTTTAGCTCTTGCTCACTCACCCCTATCCCTTGGTCGATCACCTGAATTACAACCTGATTATCTGACTGCTCGACCTTAACTTTTATCTCACTACCGTCAGGCGAAAATTTTATAGCATTCCCCAAGAGGTTAAAGAACACAATATCCATCTTTTCCCTATCGCAGTTTAGAACAATCCCCTCAGTGTTCTCTACTACTTCTAGTGCCATCCTTTTATCTTCTAAGACATCAGTGAAGTTTCCAGCGATTTCGTGGAGTAATGAGAGTATAGGCACATGGGATTTATTTAAGGTTGTTTGCTCTACTTGTATCTTTCTGAATTCCAATAACTGATTGACAAAACGAATCATGCGCTGGATATTTTTATGAGCAACACCTAGGAGCTTCATACCTTCTTGCGATAAGCCCTCGGATGTCTTGATTTTCCTTAATGGATTCACAATCAAGGTCAATGGAGTCCGCAGTTCATGGGAAATATTAGTGAAAAACTGTAATTTCAATTCGGTCATTTTCTTTTCCACAACGACATTGTGCTTTAGTCGAATCACCGTTAATGCTACCCGGCGGATACCCTCGAGAATAATTAAAGTGAAGATGAAATACCCTAAATATGCCCAAGTACTCCGCCACCAAGGCTTTTTTATAACAATGGGGATACTCTTCTCTGGAGCACCAATAAAGTGGGCATTATTAACGGCTTTTACACGAAAAACATACTCCCCTGGAGGAATCTTAATATAGGTAGCTCGCTTTTGATTGTTCACAAAGTGCCAGTCTTTATCATATCCTTCCAGAATATAAGCATAGGAAATACCATCTCCCGCTCTATAATCTAAAACGGCATACTCTATAGTTATCACATCTTGGTCGTAATTCAGGACGAGCTCATCGGCATAGTTGATAGCAGTCTCTAGGGGCGCTTGGACATCCTTAAGATCAATACCTTTGTTAAACAGCTGCAAGCCTGTAAAAACCATGTTCCCAGAGAACGTTTCACTAACAATTTGATCGGGATGAAAAGATATAAATCCATCCTTTGCACCGAAAAATAGCTCTCCATTTTTTGCCGCTAGACTTGCGGCTTCTGAAAAACCCGATTTAGGCAAGCCGTTATAAGTGTTGTAATTCTTAAATTCTTCGGACTTAACATCAAACCTAGAAACACCATTCTCCGTGCTCAGCCAGAGGTTTTTATGATCATCCTCCAGAATGCTCAGTACAATATCGTTGGGTGCTCCTTGGGCTGTAGTATAAGTATTGAACTTTAGTGCCGAGTCCATATCTCCTGGCTTATTCAGCACTTTATTCAGCCCACCTCCGAAAGTACCCACCCAGACCTCTTTATCTGTAGATTGAAAAAGAAAGGTAACATCGTTATTTCCTAAGCTATTTGCATCCCCTGCCTCCTTGACTGTTACCTTAAACTCCATAGCGTCAGGACTCTCCTTTGGATTAAAGCGCAAAAGCCCGTCTGTAGTACCTAGCCAAATCAAACTATCGGGGCCAAGCATGGCGTGACGTATAACATTGAAAGTGTGTTTTGGGTAGTTCTTAAAAGAGTTGTACACATTTTTAAAATGGACTTCACCTCCCTTATCTTCTACCAGCAAGTTGAGTCCCGCTTGAAAGGTGCTGATCCACAACCGGCCGTCAAAATCCTCAGTAATGCTATAAATATGGTCACTACTTAAACTATTCTTATCCTTCGGGTCGTTTTTATATTGCGTATAACTAAAAGAATTTCCTTTAGAATCCTTTGGTTCTAGCTTAAAAAGCCCATTTCCCTTGGTTCCTATCCAAATATTATTTTGTCTATCCTCGGTAATGCAGTAAATGCTTCCCTGAACTTCATTATTTTGCAGACGGTGGTAATTGCCACCCTTATAAAAATAAATATCCCCCTTTTTGTTGGTAATCCATATTCTGCCTGATTCATCTTGGAAAAGAGACCTAACCTCATTCTGAAATCGATTAGATGCATGTTTCACCAAACGTTGGTGCTTAAAATTTTCCTTAAAAAAACTAACTTTATTAACACCCCCCTCTCTTGTACTCATCCACAGAACACCATTTCTATCTGAAAGTGAGGCGACCATGCTATTGGAAAACAAACGCTTGGGGTCCGTTGGATTATTATAAAAGTAACTTATGGTATTAGAATCTTGCTCATATAAACCAAATCCTCCGCCTTTTAGACTCACCCACACTTTACCATTAACATCCTCCCGTACTTTAAAGCTCTGATCATTCACAAAGCCTTCGCGAGGTAAAAAAGGCAGGTTATGTTCTTTTTTATGAGTGAAATAATACAGGGAATTTTGTAACGGATTATACAAATAAGCCCCATCCTTTTCCGGTTCCAACCATAAGTTCCCCTTTTTATCTTCGAAAATAGACAAAAAGGTTTCTCCAAACTCACTAATATACTTAAGCTCATTTTTCTTGTAATCAAAAATTGCCAGTCCCTTATTTTGAAAGCTTATATACAAGTCTCCTTCTTTCGAGACGGCCATATCTAACACCCCTTTCTGCCCACTATCCTTTAATGTTATCTCCTGCTTTTTTGTGTCGTAAATAATTATTTTCCCACCCGTGGTCACAAAAAACTCTTGGTCTTTGTAACCCTGTCCCATTTTTAAGACATTTAAACTGCTCAAGCGAGCCATACCTTTTAATTCAGGCAGATTTTTATAGCTAGAGCCTTCTTTAGAATACCCTAAAAGTCCTTTTTCTGTTCCCACCCACAGATTCCCATGTCTGTCCTCACGAATAAAATTTACCTTCTTACCCTTTTCACCAAGCTTAGCTGTGAATTCTACTACCTGCATTCCTTGATCTTCAGCAACGTAAAACACACGATCATCCTCAGTCTTCAACCATACGTCTCCATTGGCAACGGGTGTTATTTCATCAAAAAACAACCCTGCTAAATCCTCCCCCTCTTGAGACAGGGTAACTGGAACGAACTTTTCCTTCCATTTGTCAAACCTATATATTCTTTTATCGTAAGTTTTAACCCATATATACCCTAGATCATCTTCTAGGATTTCTCTTATCTTATTGTTTTTCAAGGTTGAATTATCGCCGGGGCGCGATTTATAGGCAATAAACTTTTCCCCATCAAAACGATTTAAACCATCCCAGGTACCAAACCATATAAAGCCCTCTGAATCTTCCAATATGCAAACAATACCGTTGTGCGAAAGGCCATTTTCCGTCGTATAGGTTTCAAACTTAGGGTCATTCATGCCGCGTGCAGCAGCAATCATGCTCAAAAAAAGCATCATCACTACTACACCTATATGTTTCATATTTTCAGTGTTCATTTCCTACTTCCTCTAATTTTGCGCTAACGGTAGTACCTAATTGAAAAATTGATATACTTTAATACTTCATCAACTTCACTGGTCCTCCGAGGCCACTTTCCATCACTTGCCAATTACTCGCATCGAAACTCTTATAATCAATATTTACAAAGTTAATTTCGTGGTAATTACGCCACTCCACTTTCCTTTGGTCCAAGTCTCGTATTCTATTTGCCATCAAATTAGCTACCTCAATACGTATCGAATTCTGGCCGTTTTTCAGCAACTCACCTATTTCTATAGAAAAAGGATTCGCCCAAACGATTCCTGCTTCAACACCATTAACCCATACTTTGGCACTTTCCTTCACCTCACCTAGTTGCAATAAATAATGCGCTCCATTTTCTTTATTTAAAACAAACGATGTTTCATAAGACGCTAGCCCTGAGAACTTATCGGTAGCTTCCTTTCCAAAGCTCGTCCAATAGCCCGGCTTTTCAATCGTACGGCCTTTCGGTAACTCCGGTCCTCCTTCTAAGAATTTCACATCCCAGCTTCCTGTAAATAAATTTTCCTCTACTAGGTTATCTTGATAAGCATAAGTTGCTGTAGCTTTATGCTCATTAGAAACCTGCACTACCCACGAATAGCCCGAAGGGATTTGTAATCGCACCTTGCCATCCGTGCTAGGCAGAGCATATGTTTTTCCGGTTTGCGGATCAAGTAGGTTATAAAAAGCACCTTTTTTATTGAGCTCCACCACCTCATCAATTTGGCTATTACTGTGATTCACTAGGTAGTAATAAGTGTCCGTAGCCGAAACCCTCCTAATGAACTTTAAGCCCTTACTCGAAAGTTCCTCTGGAGAATTTCCTTCTAAAAGCAACACGTCGTCTACTTTAGATTTGATATATATCCTCCCTTTTCCATAGGAAATGTACTTTTTGTCTTCCTTTTTACTGTTCTCCAAGCGCGCTATTAAATCCTTAAACTTCTCCCTGCGTTTAGACAATAGAGCAAGCCCATTGACATCTTTAGGAAGCTCATCAAATAATACGGTTGCACCATCATTGGCTAAGCTTAAAATTTTTTGAAATGTTGTTTCCGAGAAATAATGCGTTCCCGGTATATATATCATCTTATAAGGCGTTGCACGACTGGAGGTGATAATTTCATTATCCACCACCTTAGAACCCATTAAAATAGCATCGGTCGTAAAGTCAAAACTATAGCCCCTATTTTCTAACATGCGGCTATTTTTATAAAAGTCTGTCGGATGGAGCCACTTATCAATATTATGAACACTAAACTGTTTAAACGGCCCATCGGCAGTGTGCCAAAGGTCATACACCGGCCAGTAGATAAGCAGCTCGTTATCTGCTTTTGCTGTTTGGAGGATCGATTGCACCCTAGTGATATAATTATTCAAACCAGAGAGGTGATGCCAGAACGGATTTTGCAGGGTGAAGTTTACAGAGGCATAAAAAAGCCAACCGGGAAAGGCAATCTCCTTCGGAGAATAAGTCATACCGTGGTAAAAGACATGGTTGACCCCCGCTAAAAAAAGCTGTTCGACCTCCGGTTTAGTTTGCGCCAATGCCGTTTTAAAATGCTCCGTTAGCCAAGTGAAAGTTTCCGAGGAGGTAAACTTCTTTCCTAATGAATTGGTGGCTGAAGTTGCAAACTTAAACATCATTGGGTCTGGATCCACATTACGGATATCCGCGCTGTCTCTAGAAAGACCTGGAATATCGAAGTCGCTAGCACCGAAAGTCTCCGTCTCGGCAATATCCGAACTCCCATAAAGGTCTATTAAATTCCCTGGGGAACCGTGGGCTTGATTTTTGGATAGTGCACCATTGTGGTGTGCAAAGCCTGTGAATTTAGCTAAGAAATTGTCTCGCAGCAGATCGTTTACCACCTCCCGGTAGTCAGCCTTCACGCGCTTTTCAACATCCTTCTGTTTGCTTTTCCCAGCGAACTCAAGCAGGTGATCTTCGAGCTTATAACCTTTTATTTTTTCAAATTCAGTTAAGAAGTCTACTGTCCAATTGGCTCCATACACCTCATAGCTATCGTTAAAAAACGCGCGGATATCTAGCGCTTTCCCTTGCATTTTATTTTGAAAATATGACAGGTAATGCTCAACAGACTGCCTTCCTAAATGATCCAATGTAAATCCTTCACCCCCTGGAGCGGCCCTTTTTACCTTTTGCTTAGTTTTCCCAGAAAAGAGCGCCAATACAGTCACCTCCTCGGGTGCGGTCCAGGTACCTTCAGTCCGGGTAATGTATTCATCTAAATTCAGCTGCTCACCCGATTTTTTATAGGCCCTAAGTGCAAAAAGCTCTTCAGGGTTTTGCTTGGGATCTTTAACCTCAATAGGAAAAGACAGCTCCTCACCAGCTTTTAAGGCAATTTCCTCTAAAACATAGCGAGTTGCAGCATATTGCTCACCGACCTGCGGCCCTCCAAATGGCCAGCCCGTGCCGAGGTTCAAGTCCACTCCCATAGAGTTGGCACTTGCCGTTTCTATGGTATGAGAAAGCATATTTATCCACCGCTCTGAAAAGTAGGGAATATACCGATCTTCGTAACCCTTAGCACCGTAAATAGGTGTGACCTCAACGCCTCCAAGACCTGCTTTATGCATGCTATTAATTTCTCTATCTAAATTGGCTTTATCAACAGCCGATCCCATCCACCACCACCTCACCCAAGGTTTCATTTCTTTGGTAACTTCTGGCCACAGTTCTTGACTAAATACCAAATAAGGGAGTAAAAACACGCATATTGAAACTAAAAGCCTTCTCATCAACCTGTAATATTTATATTAACTTAGAATTCTTGTTATTTAAATTAATCAGCCCCACTGCTAGGGGCAGTAGAGCTTATTGTTGAGCGATCTGTTCTCCATTAATCACCACATTTTTAACCACAATACCATCGATGTAATCTTGGTTAAACAGAGGCTTTTCCGCTTGGATCTTTAAATTCTCAAAGGTAAAGTTCGACAGCTTATATTGATCGGAATTTCTTACATCAAAAAACACCTTACACTCCAAATCAATATTTCTTAAAATTATATTTTGTGCATAAGACATTTTAATATCTTTCTCGCCTTTTAAATCAAAAAACTGCGTCCAAGGGTGAACAAAAAGCATGATATCTGCTGTCCCTTTAACATTTTCCACCACTATGTTCTCATACTGCTGGGGTGTGTCGGGACGCATTTTTAATTGAAGCATACGCTTAGCGCCTTCGAGCTTATTGTTTCTATATAAGATATTATAACTGTGGATGGATTCACTTCCGCAGGTCAATGTGCTGTGGCAGAATCCAAAGGTGCAATCCTCAATTAAAATGTTATGGTTAGCGCCGTTATTAGGGTCTTTATCTGCATGTGGACCTTTTCCACCTTTCAATGCAATCGCATCATCGTTTACTGCCATAAAGCAGTTTTTAATATGAACATTCTTACAGGCGTCTAAATCCACCGCATCGGAACTGGGTGCTTTTACAGGTGATGCGGGAGCTGTAATGGTTAAATCCAGCAACCTTAAGTTCTCACATTTATAGTAATGGGAAGTCCAAAATGGAGAGTCTTTTAAATGAACACCTGATATTTGAACATCCTTACTATTGGAAACGTACAATACGCGAGGTCTCATTTCATCCATATTGGTACACTGCGGGTTGAACTTCCTTCTCAGCCAAAACGCCTTCCAATACCGCAGGCCATTGCCGTCTAATGTCCCACTACCTGAAACTGTAAATCCATCCACCTGATTTGCATTGACAAGTGCAGCGAAATATTTCACACTCTGCCCTTCCATACGGGTATCAACAAGCTCAAAGTTACTGATATCGTCGCTACCTTTAAGTGTCGCCCCTTCCTGTAAATGTAAATGGGTGCCCGGTTTAAAGAACAAGGAACCACTCAAAAATGTCCCCCTAGGGATTACCACTACGCCACCTCCCTCTTGGTGCGCCTTATCAATAACCGATTGGATTTTCGCAGTTTGTATTTGGGTGCTATCGCCCGTGACACCAAAATCGGTAATAACGTACTGATCACCCAGCTCATCAATTTCTGTATGCTGAACATCCTTAAACCATTGGGAAATCTTCGAGCCATCAGGAAACTGTTCTTGGGCTTGGAGAATGGAAATAATGCCAAAAACAGCCACTGATAGCATTGTTAATCTCTTTTTAAAATGCATTGTTAATTGTTTATAAGTTGGTAATGAAGCTCTCCTATGTTAAATAGGGAGAGTCTGCCGTATGTTAATTCACCTAATTATCATCAAAGATGATTCTAAACTATAAATAAACTTTCAATCGTGCATCCTGCGGTGTCCTGCCTTTTGTAAAAGGGAAATTGTTATTGGTTAATTCAACACCCTAAATTAAGTGTATAATTACTGTCTGAGACTATTTTCTAATAGGTATTAATAATAACAAAACAAGTTGCCCTTTGCTGTAATCACAAAGGGCAACTTGTTCGTTGTTGTTATTCATTTGAGTATGAAAAACAAATCACATTTATTCGTAATTTTTAAAAAAACTAATTACTACAGGCTTATTTCCTCACCAATATCAAGCAAGAGCAAGGAAACATCCTGGTTTGCAAACTTATGCTTTGCATCTTGTTTATCTATTGTAATTGGAGGAAAAGTATTGTAATGAATACCCACAACGTTATTCACGTGCAGTATTTGAGCAGCGCGAAGCGCATCGTGTACATCCATCGTATAATGGCCACCTAAAGGGAGAAATGCACAATCTAACTTCAAATCGGTCAATAACTTCATCTCCATAGTTAGGCTTGTATCTCCTGCAAAGTAAATTTTCTTATTGTCTACAAAGAATACAAAACCAGCCGCATGACCTCCATACCTTCCGTCGGGTGTGCTGTTGGTGTGTGCAGCATAAACCATTTTCACCTGACCAAAAGGGAGATCTAGCGTACCACCTAAGTTAAACTCTATAACTTTATCATCCGCTACACCTTGATCGCGCACCCATGCCGCTGTCTCCACTATCGCGCAGACCGTAGCACCACTTTGATCGTAAATTTTCTTCATATCAGCCACATGATCTTCATGTCCGTGGCTTAGAAATATATAATCTGGCTTAATATTGTCAATATCAATATGGCTTGCCTTATCGTTGTAACTAATAAACGGATCCACTAATACTTTTATACCATCGAAATCAAATTCAACACACGAGTGACCGTAATAGGAAACTTTCATATTTCAATCTTTTAAAACTATTTAAACATATTGCCTAATGCACCAAGACCACCTAGCCCACCTAACATATCTTGGGTTACTGTTTGCATTTCTGTCTGGCTGATGCTTTCAGCCTGTTCCAAAGCTTTATTTGCAGCTACTGCTATAAGCTCTTGCAGCTCTTCTCTTTCGCACTGTTTATAGAAATCTTCATCGATAATAACCTCTTTGATTTCTTTATCGGCGCTAGCAATAACTCTAATTTTTCCAGACTCCACCTCTCCTTGGACCGAGATAGACTGTAAGCGGGCTTTAACCTCCTCCGCTTTCTTCTTCGCATCATTTAACTTATCCCACATGATATAATATTTAATACCTCAAAAGTTATATTTTTCACTCGAAAAACCAAATTATACGAATAATTTAAAACAAATATGTTCATTCTCCATTAATCTTTTCTAGGAATCTACCTTAAAAAGGGTTTAGCGGAAAGTCACACTTAAAATTTAGAAATCTTACTTATAAAGGTTCTGTTCTATGTTAAAATTAATTATTATTGCACCATGGAAATTGTAGAAAGAATATTATCGCACGCTATATATAACAATGAGCCTCTTACGGAGGATTTCGAAGACTTTGTAAATATATTGGTTCATAAACTCAAGTTTGTAAGTGAGGAAAACAGACCGCAGGTCTGTATTATTGACCAACAAGATGGAGTTCTCGCTATTGAGAAACCGGAGTTTAAAGATGTATTGGAAGTTGCAGGAGGTAGAATATGCACCGATATCCAAGATGCAGAAAAAATCATATTCATTCAGCATAATGGAGCGCTTTACCCGCAGCTTAGTCAGTGGATGGGAGACTCCGCATTTATAGCATCCACAGCATTTAAAAACAACGAGGTTTACATCATCAATAACAAAGAGACCATTCATCCTAAAACAGCGAATGATCTCCAAGTGAAGCTAGAAGTGCTCTCAGAGATCATTCAACCAACATATTTCATGTTCGGCAGGGAAAATGATTTTTGGGTAAAATTCGAAGTGAATTAAGAGTATTTTTTCCTCAGTACCGCATAAAGTTTTTCTACTGTTTCAGGTTTCGATGCCCAGTTATTTTTCAAAGCATAATTTGTTTGCAAAAAGGCATCGGCTTCTGCTAGGTTATCAAAACGGTTCAATAGTTCTATAGCCTCGCTATATGCTAGGCTGTAACCGTTAAAAAGGTCTCTAATTATTAAAAGCTTATCGTTCAAGCTGACCGCCGTTTTAAGGTCTACTGCAGGTTTTCCACCGCGCGCCCCCTGATTTAGCGTTTGATTGAGAGAATGCTGCAAACCACTACTCGCTGAGGGCGCTGCTGGGCTCTCAACCTTTTGTTGCTGCTGCATACGTTGCTGCTGCAAGCGCTCATTTAATGTAAGCGGTCTACTTGGCTCCTCAGCTTCAGGCC